>JAFYCG010000007.1 GCA_017539825.1 Solobacterium sp.
AAAGACAGAAAAAGAACACTGATTGTCTGTCCTGCTTCTCTGGTTTATAACTGGTACAACGAAATTCATCGTTTCCTTCCCGGCCTTCATCCGAGAATTCTTTCCGGGAATGCGGATATGCGAAAAGTACAGATTCAGGAAAGCAATGAAGATGATATTCTGATTACTTCTTACGATCTGTTAAAGAGAGATATTGAGATTTTTAAGGACCTGCATTTTTCCTGTCAGGTGATTGATGAAGCGCAATATATCAAAAATCATGATACATTAGCTTCTAAAGCCGTCAAGCAGATTCACAGCGATTTCAGGATTGCATTGACCGGAACACCGATTGAAAACCGTTTAAGTGAATTATGGTCTATTTTTGATTATCTCATGCCGGGATTCCTCTATGGATATCACCGATTCAGGGATGATCTTGAAATTCCGATTATCCGTGACCATGATGAAGAAAGTGAAAAGGTTCTGCAGAGATTAATCTCTCCGTTTGTTTTGCGGAGAATGAAAAAGGATGTATTAAAAGATCTGCCTGATAAACTGGAAGAAGTATATTATGCTTCCCTGGAAGAAGAACAAAAGGAACTGTATGAAGCCAGAGTCAGCGGATTGAAGCTTTCTTTATTGAATCAGTCCGATGCGGAATTCAGGGAAAACAAAATTGCGATTCTTGCCGAATTAACAAGATTAAGACAGATCTGTTGCGATCCGTCTCTGATTTATGAGAATTATACCGGTACTTCCGCCAAAACAGATCTTTGTATCGATATGATTCGTACGGCAGCAGATGCCGGTCATAAAATACTTCTGTTCTCACAATTTACAAGCATGCTGGAAATACTGACCAAACGCTTGAGAAAAGAAGGCATATTATTCCATCTGCTAACCGGAGACACCCCTTCCAGCAAGCGTATTGAACTTGCAGATTCTTTTCAGATTGATGAAACACCGGTTTTCTGTATTTCTTTAAAAGCAGGCGGAACAGGATTAAATCTGACTGCGGCAGATGTTGTTATCCATTATGATCCATGGTGGAATACAGCAGTAGAAAACCAGGCAAGTGACAGAGCGCATCGTATAGGACAGAAGAATATCGTAACAGTTTATCGCCTGATTACCAAAGATACGATAGAGGAAAAGATTCTGGAAATGCAGAAAGAAAAAGCGGATCTCGCTGACCGCATTTTCAGTGGAGAAAGCATCTCCGATACAAAACTGACAAGAGAAGAGTTGTTGAAGCTTTTATAACAGCTCTTTTTCTTTTTGATACATGAATGAAAGAGGAAGTTCTAATCGATTCTCTTCCAGTAATTTTTGATTAGACAATATATCCTGACATTTCCCATCTGCAACAATTTTCCCGTTGCCTAACAGAATCACACGGTCACATGTATCCAGAATCATATCCAGATCATGGGATGTGATGATCTTTGTCTGAGGAAGTTTATTGATGATATTGATGACCATTCTCCTGTTATACGGATCTAGTGCTGCAGTTGGTTCATCCATCAGTAAAATCTGCGGTTCCATTGCCAGTACTGTTGCAATAGCAGTCATTCTCTTTTCGCCGCCGGACAGTTTATGGTTATAACGATGTTTTAAATCCTGAATATCCAGAAGCCGCAAAATTTCATCAATCTTTTTTTCTGTTTCTTCTTTGGATAATCCGTAATTCCTCGGTCCGAAGATCATATCTTCATACACAGTAGGCATAAACATCTGATCATCTGCATTCTGCAATACAAAACCACAGATCTTTCGTATTGCAGAAAGATTTTTCCTGTTTACCGGAATATCTGAAATACGTATTTCTCCTTCTCCTTCCAAAAGTCCGAGAAGCAGTTTCATAACCGTGGATTTACCGGCACCGTTTGCACCGATCAATCCTACACTCTCTCCTTTTTCTATATGAAAAGAGACATGATCAATGACTTTTCTTTCAGAACTGTATTGAAATGATACTTCTTTAAATTCAATCATACATTACCTCACAAACATGCTTCCGATCCATTGCACAACATTCACGCTTCTGCATAACCAGAACAGAATAATCCAGATCAAGAAATACATAATATCTTTCAATCCAACAGGCTGATCATCCACATAATAAAATTCACCCTGATATCCTCTTAACATCATTGCGTTATACAATTCCTTTGCTCTGTCCATGCTTCTCAATAAGAGCTGTCCCAGAAATGATCCCCAGGCGGTATAATGAATGCCTTTCTGATCCGGTGCTCGCAAGTGATAGGCATTGGTCATAACGGATACTTCCTCCACCATTAATGATACATACCGATATGTCAGTAAAAGAAGAATTGTGATGATGGAAGGTATATGCAGTTTACGCATTGCCTTGCATATTGCATCTATTTTCGTGGTAGCCATCAGTAAATAGGAGGCACTGATCGCCAGGATACCTTTTACCGCAATGGTGAAAAAAGAAATCCATCCGTATGTGACTGGAATACCTGCCAAGACCACAAACACATGCCGATCAAAAAGCGGATTAAATATTCCGATTGCCAATACAAGCGGCAAGACAAAACGCAGTTTATATAAACAGCCTGTAAATGATAATCCGCTGATCTGAAACAAAACATACGGATAAATCGCCATGATGATCAATCCGGACAGATTATATCTGTCAAAGGACATGACAGTCAAAATATAAATAATTGTTACAAGAAGCTTGATTAAAGCAGAAAAATGATGAATCAGAGAATTTCCATTCGCCAATTCATCCATTTCATTTAGTTCATATAAGGCTTTTTCCGCTTTATTCATATCTTTCTTTACATAGATTGTGCAGATTTATTTCTGAATAATTTTAAAACGACAGAAAGCAATACCGCAAAGCAGGCAACAATTGCAGACCCGACAATACCGGATACTGTTGTACCTGCAGCACTGTCACTGTTTTTAAATGCATAATCCGGAAGGAATGAAGTGGATTCCTGGATCTGTGCAGCAGAATCTGCCATTGCACTTGCCACACCGTAATCCTCTTCATCAAATCCCATGTTTTCTGCATATCCTTCTTCTGCATTTCCAAACAATGCCCATTCCAATCCATCCGGATTGCTGCTGGCATATAATGATAAACCGCCACCGACAAGCAATGTGATAACTGTCAGAATACCAAGTGTTTTCTTTAAGGACATGCCGGATTCTTTTTCCGAACTGTTTACATCCATTAATAACTCAGGTCTTGCCTGATAGACAAATGTCAATATTGCAGCTGTAATCAAACCTTCTACCAGTCCGATTGCCAGATGAATCGGTAACATCAAACCTGCAAATACGCCAAACGGAAGATTTGTGATGCCTGACATTGTTGTTTCAAGAACAACCGAGAATGCACCGCATTGCAAGGAAATAATGCTTCCTAATATGGAAGCCAGGACAATGCGCTTGCCCGTATCCAAGTTTCCGAAGATCTTTCCTTTCATGATCGGACGCCAGATCAGATAATATCCCAGGAAACATCCATAGAATGCCATATTCCATATATTAGCCCCCAATGCCATCAATCCGCCATCCGCAAAGAACAGACATTGTATCATCAATACCGTTATCATGGAAAGGAATCCTGCCTCCGGTCCAAGCAATGCACTGAGTAACATTCCACCACAAATATGTCCCGAAGATCCCGTTCCCGGAATGGTATAGTTAATCATCTGTCCGGCAAAAACCAATGCAGCACTGACTGCCATTACCGGTATTTTTTCCGGATTGTTTTCCTTTTTTAAACGATAAATGGAAACCCCTGCAGCTGCAGTAGAAGCAGCATACATTGTTGTTGCAACAGTTGGTGATAATAAAACATCCGCCATATGCATAATAAATACCCCTCATTTCTATCTTTAAAAGACTAACATTCTGACTGTAAAAAAAGAAGCCTCCCAGGGGCTTAAAAGTTTAGCTCCTGCAAGACTTTTTCTCTTAACAGTTCATATCTTTCCTGTTTTTCTTTACGCTGGAAATGCTGATGGCGGGATTGTATTTCTGAATTGTCATAATCCAGTTTTTCACCCTGAAACTGTTCGCTTGTCAGATCAAAAAGACATTGATCCACTACATTGAAACAGTGCACACCTCCATCCTTCAAAGGAATACCATAGACTTCTCCGCCTAACAGATCCTGTACAAGAAACGCTGTAACTGCACATTGTCCCAGGGTAGGATTATCCTGTTTCCACTGATTTCTCAATCTTGGCGTACATGTTTCTGCACACCAGCAGCGTAAAAGTATTGCAAACAATTCTTCAGGATTTTTTATTATTTCTGTCGGTCTTTGGAATTCACCTTTCTGATAATATCTCATTTCATCTCCTGTTTCTTTAAGTAATTCATGAATACTTTTATATTCTGTTCGGGAATGCAGAACCGGGGATCATGATTGACACATGCATTGTATACATACTCAGCATCCATCCATTCCACACTCTCCAGTTCTTCTTTCTGAATGACGATATCCTTCAGGCTGGTTTCTTTGTCATAAACATACATGAATATGATCTCATTGTCTCTGAAGGTTTTCCCATGAAATTCTTTTTCGTATTGCATATGAAGACGGTCGACAAATATGAGTTCTTCTTCTTTTGCCTGTATGCCTAATTCTTCATAAAGTTCACGTATTGCCGAAGGAAGAGGTTCATCTCCAGCCTGAATATGTCCTGCCGCAGATGTATCCAGTTTACCGGGATAAGATTCTTTCTGTATGCTTCTCTTCTGTAGCAACAGTTGAATCTTATCACCTTTTTTCTGAATGACCCAGATATGTGCCGTTCGATGAAGAATACCTCTTTCGTGTGCTTCTTTTCTTGTTATTATTTGTCCGGTCGGGTTTCCCTGTTCATCACATATATCTAATTCTTCCATACGCACAATAACCCCTCAATTCGAGAAAAACGAATACAACTCAATGTATTCGTTTAAATATTTTCAAATACTTCTTTGAATGCAGTCAGATTTGTGTTAGATGCATTGTTTTTCTTAATAGCGAAAAGTACCTTTTTAAACCTCAATGCATATTTTTCATCAACCAGAAGTTTTTTAAATGTTCCTGCAACAAGATCCGGAGGATTATTGAATGCACCGCATCCAAATGCACCGAGTACCAGAACATCTGCACGATTATAAGAAGCTACTTCGAGTATGTTCTTATTTCTTTTGTAAAAGATTTTTTCCAGTTTGTCCAAAGGTAAAGGATGCCGAGCATTCAGGTCATAATACGGTGCAGCACATGTTAATACATCAACGTCGAACCATTGATCCATGTCCATAAGCACAGGATATGCATCATCTGTCTTAAAAACCGTCACACCCGGTGAATAAATCACTGCATCTGTACCTAATTTACCGTAATATTTATTGTTCCAATTGTAATAGTTTGTCTCAATATACGGAACAGTCAATGCGCAGTACAGATTGCCGGATCTGCATAAGCATTCTTCCTGTGCCATTGCACCATTGACGACACCTCCGCCCGGATGGAATGCATTGGCAAAATTCAATACCGTAACTTTGTTTTCTGAAACATATTGTGAAGCACAATGAAATGACGTATCTTCAATGATTTCTATATTAGGAACTTCAGATTTGTTTTCAGGTTGCAAGTCTTCAAACTGTGAATAAAACAGTCTCGTCCGATAACACATTTCTTCTGTTTTTTTCCTGAGAAATTCATTCTCATTACTGAAGGCAAGTGTATCCTGAAATATTTCTATTAATCTTTCACGATCCATAGTTTACTCATTTTCGGTATATTGAACCATGCCGCCGTTATTGGCGATCCATTGCTGGTCTTCACTAATACGGTACCAGGTATATCCGCCGCCTTCTGCAATTTCATAGACATCAAATTCTTCACCGGATCTTACTGTAGTTACCTGATTATATGAAGTTCCGGGTCCGCTTCTTACACGCAGTTCAGCTGTAATAACTCTTGCATGTCCGATGATCGGATTAGGTTCTTCTGTTGGCTCAGGTGTTTCTTCCACAACCTCAGGTGTTGGCGTTGGCGTAGGTGTAGGTTCAGGTGTAGGTTCTGCAGTTTCCTGAGGAATTTCTCTGGATGCAGAAGAAGGATTCATAATCTGTCTGACAAGGAACACCGCAACAATAATACCTATAATAATCAATGCGATCAGAATGATATTCAAAATCGGATAATCTTTTTCTTCATCCTGTTGTTCTTCAATCTCTTCACGTTCTTCATACTGAATAATATCCGGTTCAGGAACACGTGTCGTTTCATATTGCAAAGTCTCCAGCGGAACTCTGGTCGTTCTTTCATCTACCGGCACCATTCCTTTTAAATCATCCAGGAACGTATCGTTATCTTCAGGTACTTCTGTAACAGGTTCAATATCCTCTTCAGGAACAACATCTTCGAGTGGAAGAGAATCTGTCTTGCTCTTATCCGGATTCATCTTATCCATCATAGCAACATACGTCCCTATAGATTCATCTTCAACCATATTCATTTTGCGTTTTGCCGAACGTAAAAATCCCATAACATTTCCGGTGGAAATATTTAGTGTATTTGCAACATCCCTCAATGACATATGGTCATAAAAATGCAAAGTTGTGACAGCTCTTTCTGCATCTGTAAGCTGATCCATGATCTTATATATTCTCTTTTTGCATTCATCTTCTTCCGGGACTTCAATGTAAGGATCTACTACTTCATCACTGTTGGAATACCCTGTTCCGCTGATTGTTTCTTCCGTAATCGGCATGATTCTGTATAATGCTTCCGCCTGAACAATTCTGGAAAGCCACAGATCAAAATTATCCTCTTGTAAAGCTTCTTCGAGTTTTCTGAATGCATTTCTCAATGCATTCTCAGTAACGCTCTGTGCTCTTTTTTTATCTTTCAGATACAATCTGGCTGTAAAATACATTCTGCTGGAATAATGTTTGATCAATTCATTCATTGATTCCCTGTCGCCGATTGCAGCGTCACTGATTAATTGTCTGAGTTCTTCTTTAGAATATTCATTTTTCATTTCCGTCACCCTTAATTCTTTAAACTATGTATTGGAGAAGGCATTCTCCCGCCTCTGTTAATCATAATAGATGGATCGGTTTTTTTCAATGACATAACAGGACCTTCTCCTAATAAACCGCCAAATACAAGATGATCTCCCTCATCCATGCCGATGGCAGGAATCAGTCTGCATGCGGTTGTCTTATTATTGATCATGCCTATTGCTGCTTCATCTGCAATAATAGCCGATAAAGTTGCCGCTGTTGTATCACCGGGCACAATAATCATATCCAGACCAACCGAACATACAGCCGTCATTGCTTCCAGTTTTTCAATGGTCAGAACACCCTTTTCTGCAGCTTCAATCATTCCTGCATCTTCCGATACCGGAATAAATGCACCTGACAAACCGCCGACATTGCTGGAGGCCATTACACCGCCTTTTTTCACAGCGTCATTCAGCATGGCAAGACAAGCAGTTGTACCGGGACCTCCGCATTGTTCCAAACCGATTTCTTCCAATATTTTTGCTACGGAATCTCCGACTGCCGGTGTTGGTGCCAATGACAAATCGACAATACCAAAAGGAACATTCAGCCTCTTGCTGGCTTCCATGCCAACCAGCTGGCCCATTCTGGTAATTTTGAAAGCTGTCTTTTTAATGATTTCAGCGATCTCATCCATAGATGCATTTTCACCGGCTTCTTTCACCGCATTTCTGACAACACCCGGTCCGGAAACACCGACATTGATGACACAATCCGGTTCTGTTATACCATGGAAGGCACCCGCCATAAACGGATTATCTTCTACGGCATTACAAAAGACAACGAGTTTTGCAGCACCGAAACAATGGTTATCCTTTGTATATTCAGCACAATCTTTAACAACCTGTCCCATGATTTTTACCGCATCCATGTTAATACCGGCTTTTGTGGATCCGATATTTACACTTGAACAAACTATATCTGTTTCAGCAAGAGCCTGAGGAATAGACTCAATCAGTCGTCTGTCTCCTTCCGTCATACCCTTTTGAACAAGAGCGGAATATCCTCCGATGAAATTTACACCGAGTTCTTTTCCTGCCTGATCCAGAGTTTTTGCGTATTTTACACAATCACCGCCACTTACACTTGCCAGAAGTGAAATCGGTGTAACAGATATTCTCTGATTGATAATCGGTATGCCAAATTCCCTGGAAATATCTCTGGCAACAGATACGAGATCTTTCGCTTTATTCATTAATTTGGCATAGATCTTTTCACATGATTTATCAATATCCGCATCTGCACAATCCATCAAGGAAATTCCCATTGTAATTGTACGTATATCCAGACATTCTTCATCAATCATGCGGATTGTTTCCAGTATGTTATCTCTGTTATGTCTTCTCATATCAACCTCATATTGTATGCATGGAGTTAAAAATATCTTCATGCATAACATGGATTTTCAGATTCTGATCTTCTCCGGCTTTTTCAAGTTCATCCGCAACGATCAAAAAGTTTTCCAGGTCTTCCGGAATATCAACAATCATAATCATCGTAAAAAGATCCTGTAATACTTTCTGTGTTACATCAACAATATTGATGTTCCTGTCAGCACATTGTGTTGCCACAAAAGCAAGAATACCCGGTCTGTCTTTTCCTACTACTGAAATAACTGCTCTCATCCTATTCCTCCCTTAACAAATCTTCTAGCGTCATATCACAAAAATATAATTCCATTTCAAAATCATTCTTTACTTCTTCCAGTGTCTCAATCGTTTCATCTTCACATGAACTGCTTTTGATTCCTGTCGTAAAGTTATATGTGCAGGCTCCCATGCTGCCGACATCCCCCTTCCAGCTATAGGAATACGCAATGGAATATCTTTTATATTCAAATGTCTGATTTTCAAAGTCTATTGTATAGTATTCATTTTCATTGAAATTTGTCTGATACAGACCGGTAGATAATTCCTTATAGTTCAACTGTGACTTTAACCGGCTTTTGAGTATTTCTACAGGAGTATCTCCTTCATCATTGATTATCTCCTCATCAGAAGCGATCTCAGAATAGTCGATATACTGTGCAAAACTGTTTATGGTTTCATCATCGATTTCTACAACTGTCTCATTCAAATCTGTCTTTTCAAATGATGCATTATAAATAATGGTAATCGGTTGTTCCTGATAGATGAC
>JAFYCG010000066.1 GCA_017539825.1 Solobacterium sp.
ACGGTATCGGATTAAATTATCACTTCGGTCTGTTCAAGCAGTTATTTAAAGACCATAAACAATATGAAGTGCCTGATGAGTGGCTCGATGGCAAAAACATGCTGATTGATACCGGTGTTTCCTTCCCGGTAGAACTGGCAGGAAAAGTTTACAACTCCCATATGTATGATATGGATGTCATCGGCTACAAAGGCAACAAAAACAAACTGCATCTCTTTGATCTTGATACAGTTGATGAATCCATCGTTCACGACGGCATCGAATTCGACAAGACGGATATTGAAAAGAACCTGACATTGTTCCTGTATCCGGATGACAGTGATGAAAACGGAAAACTTTTACGAATCTATCAGCAGTACTTCATGATCAGCAATGCTGCTCAGTTAATTCTGAAAGAGGAAAAGGAAAAAGGACATGATCTTGCTAGAATGGATCAGTATGTAGCCGTTCAGATCAACGATACACATCCATCCATGATCATTCCTGAACTCATCCGTTTATTAATTAAGGAAGGTCTGCCGATGAAGCAGGCAGTCAATATTGTCACAAATGTCTGTGCATATACAAACCACACAATCCTGGCTGAAGCTCTGGAAAAGTGGCCTCTGGAATATCTGAACAAGGTCGTTCCGCAGTTAATGCCGATCATCGGCGGTCTTGATTATGCAGCAGCCCGTGCTTATTACAATAATCCTGTTTTACAGATTATTGATGAAAACAACAAAGTGCATATGGCAAGCATGGACATGCATTATACACATTCCATCAACGGTGTAGCTGCATTACATACAGAGATCCTCAAGAAGCAGGAACTTCGTGCTTACTACAATCTGTATCCGGACCGTTTCAACAACAAGACAAACGGCATCACCTTCCGCAGATGGATCATGCATTCCAACCACAGGCTCGCTTCCTTTATCGATGAGCTCATCGGTGAGGAATGGAGAAAGGATGCAACACAGTTAGAAAGACTGATGTACTTCCACAACAACGAAGGCACATTGCAGACACTGGAAGAAATCAAGCGTGAAAACAAAGTCAGACTGGCTGCATTTGTGAAAGAAAAAGAAGGCATTGAACTGGATCCTGATTCCGTATTTGATGTTCAGGTCAAGAGAATGCACGAATACAAGCGTCAGCAGATGAACGCTTTATGGCTGATCTACGAATACATGCAGATCAAAAACGGACATGTACCGCCAAGACCTGTAACAGTTATCTTCGGCGGAAAAGCTGCACCGGCTTACATCATGGCAAAGAATATCATTCATCTGATTCTCTGCTTACAGGAACTCATCAACAATGATCCTGATGTATCCCCATACCTCAAGGTTCTTATGATTCAGAACTACAACGTTCATAAGTCTGAATTATTAATTCCGGCATGTGACATCTCTGAGCAGATCTCCCTTGCTTCCAAAGAAGCTTCCGGAACAGGTAACATGAAGTTCATGCTGAATGGTGCTGTTACACTCGGAACACTGGATGGTGCTAACGTTGAGATCAGAGACCTGGTCGGTGATGAGAACATCTATATCTTCGGTCGTTCCAGCAATGATGTCATCAACCTCTACAACACGAACGGTTACCGTGCAAGAGACTACTATGACAACAACGAACATATCCGTGCATGCATCGATTTCATTACAGGTCCTGAACTGCTCAAGATCGGTGATGCAGAAATGCTTGGTGCATTGAAGGACAACCTCATGAACAAAGACTGGTTCATGACACTGCTTGATCTGGAAAGCTACTGTTCCGTCAAGGAAACAGCATTATATGATTACGAAAACCGCGGATGGTGGAAGAGAAAGTCCCTTGTCAATATCGCAAGAAGCGGCTTCTTCTCCTCCGACAGAACCATCATGGACTACAACAGAGACATCTGGCATCTGAAATAAGGAGAAAAACATGGTCATCATCGAAATGGAAAACGGGCATACAATCAAAATTGAACTGGATGAGGAACATGCCCCGATCACAACCGCTAACTTCAAAAAACTGGTTAAGGAAGGCTTCTATGACGGCCTGACATTCCATCGCATCATCAAGGGCTTCATGATCCAGGGTGGCGATCCGGCAGGAAACGGCACCGGCGGTTCCGGTGAAAACATCATCGGTGAATTCGATCTAAACGGTCATAAAAACCCGATCAAACATGTCCGTGGTGTCATCTCCATGGCAAGAGCAATGAATCCGAACAGCGCTTCCTCACAATTCTTCATCATGCATCAGGATGCACCGCATCTTGATGGCCAGTATGCAGCTTTCGGTAAAGTTGTTGAAGGCATGGAAACAGTTGATGAAATTGCCAATACGCCTACAGGATTCCGTGACAAGCCGAGAAAACCGGTTGTCATGAAAAAGGTTTACATTGAAGAATGAGCTCAGCTCATTCTTTTTTTCACTGATGCACCGCTATTGAAAAACAAAGAAAAATTCAGTAATATATACACGGTCAAACAGACATTTTCTACCAGGGATTGACTGTAATATCCCTGCTTTATTTTTTATTAATGAGGTACAGAATCAATGATGAAACAACCCGTCAGAACCGGTCTTTCTGACTTTATCAAAACCACAATGGGTTCACAGTTCGTCATTCCCGTCTACCAGAGAACATATACATGGAACCCCGAAAAGGAAACGGCCAGGTTTATGAATGATCTGGAAGATCTTCTGGAAAAAAGAACAGAGAACCACTTCCTCGGCATCATTATTTACATGGAATCGAAAATATCCGCCATGTTCCGCCAGTTGCAGATTGTGGATGGCCAGCAGAGACTGACAACATGCTTTCTCTTTCTGTTAGCGTTAAAGAGAGTAGCTGAAGAAAAAAAGGAAAAGATGGTTTCCGGCATGATCGATGATTATTATCTGTATAACCGTCATGTCACCAGCCAGGGACAGCTGCGATTAAAACCCGCTGTCAGCAACGATGACACCTATGCAAGGCTTGTATACGGCTCATCCAAAGATCTTTCGCGCAAGGAAAAGGAAACAGGCGTCTATCGCAACTACGAATACATCCGCAAGAGAATCCTTGAATTATCCACCAGATACAGTTTACTGGAAATCCTGGACTGCTTAAGCCGCATGGACATTCTCGAATTTCCCCTTTCCGATTCGGACAATGCCCAGCAGATCTTTGAGTCCATCAACTCAACCGGTGCACCGTTAACTTCCGCAGACCTGATACGTAATTATATCCTGATGAATCATACGGATGATGTGCAGGAGCGTTACTACAAGCTGTATTGGGAACCTTTGGAAGAAGATTATCCCGAATCCCGCAAGCTGGAGGAATTCTTCCGATATTATCTGGCTTGTAAAACATATGACCTGTTAAACAGGAAAGATGTCTATGAAGGATTCAAATCCTATTGGAACAGGGATAAAAACGATACAGAAACAAAGCTCAGGGAAATCAACCGGTATTGCCGTTATTATCACGATATCTATGAAGGTCCAGTTGAAAACAAGGCAGTTGAAGCTGCATTAAAGGATTTCAGAAAGACAGATTTCCACATGCCGGCACCGTTCCTTATGGAAATGTATCATCTCTATGATGAAGGCGTCATCTCTGATCAGATCTTTATCGGTGAAATACGATTGATCGATTCTTATCTTGTCAGACGTGCACTCTGTGGAAATGATACAAGCTCGCTCAGCCGGTATTTTCCTACCCTGTTGCGTGCTGTTATGAATTCCTATCGGAAGAATAAGAGACAGGATCTGTTAACCATCACAAAGGTTTGCCTCATTTCCTTCAACAAAGGGAAATCTCTTGCAATGCCTACCGATGATCAGATTCGTAAAACATTACGGGAAATCAATGCATATTCCCTGATGTGCATCCGTCCGGTTCTCGAGAGAATCGAACATCATGGTGCAACTGCTGCTGTGGATACAAGCGATCT
>JAFYCG010000067.1 GCA_017539825.1 Solobacterium sp.
AAAGGTCAATATTCATTTCGTTGCCGAACTGTTCATCTGTGATGTCTTCAGCCGGTGCAACTGCACCTGTACCTGCATTGTTAATCAGAATGTCGATTCTGCCGAATTTTTCAAGAACTGTATCGACCATTGCGTTAACAGCGTCTGTATCGGTAATATCGCAACGAACTGCGAGTGTTTCAACACCATATTCTTTCTTGATTTCCTCTGCAACAGATTCGATCATGTTCTGTCTTCTTGCTACTGCAACGATGTTAGCACCCTGGTTTGCAAGAGCCTTTGCCATCTGGACACCAAGTCCTGTGGAACAACCTGTAATAATAGCTACCTGTCCTTTTAAATCAAAATAGTTTTTCATTTAGTTAGTTTTCCTTTCTGTAGTGAACACATTATATAACATTGTGAAAATATTATCAAGTATTATGCATTTTCTTTTCTTTTTTAATGGAATACATCTTCTCATCTGCTTTCTCTATACATTGTTTCATCGTATAATGATCGCTCTCAAGAATTTTGCATGCACCCATACTCAGGCTCAGATGATACGGTCTCTTGATATTTCTGACAAGGCTATCCGTCTCATCCTGTAATTTGGGAATCAGATTTTTACGACAGATCAGCAGGAATTCATCTCCCCCATAACGCATCGCAAAGGCATTTTCATTAGATGTTGCCCGGTGAATGATATTGGCGGCATCCTGCAAGGCAAGATCACCGATCTCATGGCCGAACTGATCATTGATATGCTTCATATCATCCACATCCACAAAGATAAAATATGCCTCCTTAAAATCTCTTAAAAGATGTTCATAGGCAATCTGTCCGAAACGGTTCAATCCGAAGCGGTTAAATAACCCGGTCAGATGATCGTGTACATACAGGTCATCAAGCCTGGAGTTTACTCTCTGCAGAATTTCTTTTTTTCTTGCACTTTCTATGGCACTGGATATCAGTGTCAAAATAATATTCAGAAAACCGTACTGCAAAGACGGTGACAGCCCTTCCGTGATCAGATAACCGATGCAGATTGTATTCTGACGCAACGGATAAATCATATACAGCGCTCGATTCATTTCAACCGTTTCCGGCAGAAGATTCTTTGTATCGAACTTCTTATACAAGTGCTTGTAATCATAGGAAAAACCAAGAGGTTTTCCGAAATGCGCCATCAGATTGCTTCTTGTGCTGTATTGTGTCACATTCGTTGATACCTCATACTCCAGATAGTCATCATTGATATTCAGATATACATCGGGACACCCGATCGATGGAAAATACGTCTCGCATGCATGCAGAATCTCGCTGATACTGTCGGCATTTAATACTGCCGGCTGGAATTTTGTCAGCATTTCATAAAAATCTTTCAGGGCTGTATCCATATGGTTATAAATGCTTGTCAACATTTCTTTCGTTTCACTATGATTGGTAAATCCACAGCTTTCCGAAAAAATATATCTGACAGGACTGAATACCTTTTCCCTTGTCTTTTCCGATTTCAGGATATGCTTCATTGTTTCTAAGGCGGTGAATCCGATTTTTTCATAATCCCGGTCAATTGTTGTGATACGGGGAACCGTTCGCATACTGATATCGCTGTTATCAAAACCGCTGATCAGAACATCATCAGGAACATGAATGTTGTTTTCCCGGAATGTCTCCAGTACTCCTGCCGCTAAATCATC
>JAFYCG010000068.1 GCA_017539825.1 Solobacterium sp.
AAAAATCGCGGTAGATGTCGGAGTGGTTACAGGTGTAATACCGGCAATGACACCAACAGGCTCAGGCACATATTTCAATCCTTTTACAGGACCTTCATCAATAATGCCTACCGTCTTCTGATTACGCATGTGATTTACCACATACTCACAGGCAAACAGATTCTTTGTTGCCTTGTCTTCAAAGACGCCTCTTCCTGTTTCTTCAATGGCAAGCTTTGCCAGTTCACCATGTTTGTCTAATGCTGCAACAGAACATTTTGCAACAATATAGTCGATTTTTTCCTGGTCATAGTTTGCATACTCATCCAAAGCTTTCAGTGCCTTCTGTACTTTTTCATCAACTTCCTGATAAGCCGGATTCTCGTTGGTTTCTACTGCTTTTTTCTCTTTAGCCATGTGAATGCCTCCTGATGAAATAAAAATAGCACAGAATTTCTGTGCTTTCAAGATATTTTGTTAATTTTTTCACAAGTAAACGATTACAGTATCATAAGTACATATGTGCATATGTTTGGACAATCAGGCTTTCAACTGCTTCAAGCTGATATGGATGGCATCTTTGGTCCAGGTCGGAATCAAAATGCAATTCTTCATTGACATAATCCGGAAATGTTTTGTTACCGCTGCAGATCATCCAGATCTTCGGTCTTTTCAGATATTGTTCTTTGTTACGGAAGCTGTGATATTCAAAGAAAGAACCGGTATAGGAGAAAATAATAATCAGCTCATTTTTATTTGCATTGAGTATGCTTTCCATCTGATCGGCATAGGCAACAGATGTATACACTCTCTTTCCCATCATCAGCATGTCAACTTGCAGATCGATCGCTGCAGATTCAGCTTTTAACATGCCGTATGCAGAGATCTTTTCATACTTTTGCATGTCTTCACAGAGCCTTTTTACCTGGTTAAAATCCAGAGAATCCTTTACCTGATACAGGGAGTGACAAACATAGTCTGTCCATCCTTTGGCATAATCTTCCCCTTCCTGCAATACAAAAGAAGATTTGTTTTTGATGAGAATATTTTTTAGTTCCGTAAAATCCTTTAGTCCGATATCTCTGACAAAACGGGATACAGAACCTGTTCCGACATGACATTCTGCAGCAAGCTCTTTAATACCCATCTCTTTGATTTTTTCCTGATGGGTAAGAACATAATCGGCAATGACATGATTTGTTGAATCACTTTTTTCTGTAGCCAATTCACTTAATAAAACGACAGGAAGTTTTTCGTATATCATAGATACCCTCCATTACTAGAATATCAGAAAAGAGGAGGAAAGTCCTACCTTCCTCCTGCTTCCTTGTATAAAAGTCTTCCTTTGATTTCTGATGGATCAATATCCAAAGCTTCCATAATCTTGAACGCAAACGGATACGGTGTAGCCGGTCCTTGTGAAGTGACAACGTTCTGATCATATACAGCTACTTCATGGACGAATTCAGAAACACTTGTCAGCTTTGCTTCATACCCTGTATAGCCTGTTGCCCTTTTTCCTTTGAGTACGCCTGCTGCTTCGAGTACGGTTGTACCGGAACACATTCCTGCAATCAGCTTATTGTTTTCATTGAACCACTTCAATGTATTCATGAATTCTTCATTGGCGATGAATTTTGCCGCACAGGTTCTGCCACCCGGTACAACAATGACATCTGCATCTTTGACTTCTTCAGAGAACACCTTATCGGATTTCACTCTGATATTCTGCATGCCTAATACATATTCATCTTCCTGAAAACGGTAAGTATATGTTTCTACACCTGCTCTTCTGAGAAGGTCTGTAATCTGCATTGTTTCACTTTCTTCAAATCCGTCAATCATCATGACTGCTGCTTTCTTTGTCATTATTCATCCTCCTTCACGTCAAATGCATTGAAATATACCATTCTCTTTTTTACTGTCAGGCTGTCTCCGCCAAGTACATCTACGAGTTTGTAGGCAAATGCCCAGGCAATCGCCGGGCCCTGTCCGGTGACGATATTGCCATCGACAACCACTTTCTGATCCAGATATGTTCCGGAGGAAATCTTTTCTGCAGTGGAAGGATAACATGTAAACTGTTTTCCTTCCAACAGGCCTGCTTTGTCCAATGCAACAGGAGCTGCACAGATTGCTGCAATATATTTGCCTTCTGCATGCATTTCTTTTAATACAGACTGGAATGTTTCATTATCTCTCATGGCATCTGCTCCGCCATATCCCCCAGGCAGAACAACCATGTCATACTCCTTTACGGTTTCATCCAAGACTTTATCACATAACATTGTAATGGAATGTGCACCTGTGACTTCCAGACTCTCCAAGCCAACCATATCACAAGTCAGTTCTGCCCTTCTCATGATATCTACTATTGTCAATGCTTCTCCCTCTTCACATCCAGGAGCAAATATTACTGCTGTTTTCTTCATCCTGTTACCTCCATGTGCATAGATACTATAGCTGTCAAAAAAGAGGAAGTAAATGCTTTTCCAGTTTCTGGAAATACATTGTTTTTCCCCTTATCATTCTATATATTTCTTACATAAACCGGAGGTTTTTATGAGTAACAAGGACTATATCAAACCATCCAGAACATTTCCGATCGCTGTTCTTTTAACACTTGCAGGCGGATATCTTGATGCATATACATACTTCTCCAGAGGCGGCGTATTTGCCAATGCACAGACAGGAAATATCATCAAACTCGGTATTCAGCTGGCATTAGGCAATATGGAAAAAGTCATTCAATACATGATTCCGATTCTTTCCTTCTCTCTGGGTATTCTGGTCGTTTTAAGAATACAGACTATCATGCACAGGAAGAAGATTACCTTTATCCGCAGATCCGTTCTGTTGATTGAAATTGCCTGTTGTATCATCGTTTCTTTTATTCCTGAAGCAGAAGAAACAAACATCATTGCCAACACAATTGTTTCCTTTGCCTGTGCCATGCAGATGGAATGTTTCAAAACTTTTATCGGTCAGGTATTTGCGACAACCGTTTCAACCGGTAATTTGCGCAAGGCTATTGACTTCATGTATTCCGGAATCAAAAACCAGAATCCATCACATATCAAATTGAGCTTACAGTATCTCTTTATTGTCTTTGTCTTTATCTTCGGTGCTTATATCGGCACACACCTGACACAGATCCTGCACGCTCATTCCATTTATATTCCTGCAGCACTGTTCCTGTTATGTTTCATCATTATTACTGTTATTCAAAACAGAAGAGAATGAAAAAACGTATAGGCTTGTGCTTATACGTTTTCAAATTTCACTTCAGGAATGACATTTATGATATCATACAGCTCCTTATCCTGCAGGTATGCAGGATTAAGCTTGTTTTTTGTATATTCAAGATATGTTCACTTGGCAGAATCAGTGAGCAATTTTGTAAAAAATTGTTCCCAGCTGAAATAGTTCTTTCCATCAATATAATCTGAAGGATTGGCTAAGATTGCAGGAATATCTTTTTCCTGTACTAATCCCGAAGAAAGTATTAGCCACTCAAATGATTCGGGCAACAGAAGATAAACTTCTTTTGAAGACTGCAATTCATAAAGGTCTTTTATCTGATCTCCGAAAGCTGCACCATCGGCAATAACCAGAATCGGCTCTTCTTCCATATCATTAATCATCCTGAATATTCTGCTTCTGCCACGTGCGGATATACATGGTATGCCTTGCTTTTCAAACCAGTATTTGAAAAAGGTGTAACCTGCATTGGAATCTTCAACAATCACTTTCTTTGGCTTTCTGATTTCTTTATTCAAACCATACAAATGATAAAATCGGCTGTATAAACGTTTAACCGGTGGATATTTTGATCTGGTCGTATTCTTCAATTCATAGATTTCATTTACACTGTATGGCAGTTCATGAAGACTTTCCCGGGTAACTATGACATAATAATTGTCACTCCCTTTTACCGCCTTTGCGAAGTCTTTGGAATAAACAAATGCATTTCCTTCGTCAATGAAAATAATATTCTGTTTACGGTTCTGTAATAGTATTTTCCATTCGACTCCTTCAAGAACACTACACGGCTTTTCACAAATCACTTCAACACCGCTTTGCCTTCCATTTTGAACATATTCACCAATCAGTCCGACCAGGGTAGATTTGCCCGTGGCAGAATCACCACAAAGAATTGTGATATTCCTGTTTACAGTGAATTTGATCTGCAGCCTTTTTGTCCGGACCACAATATCATATGATCCTTTCATAAAAATTCACCTCTTAAACTTAATCCTGCAACAGGAACCATCTCTTTCATATTGTGAACAATCTGGTTATTGTTAAGAATCATTGCTTCAAAATTACCTTTTCCAAAATTCATTATATGTCTCAGGTTAATTGTAATATCCTTCTTTTTGGCCATGCGAAGAATCCATTTTGCACAATTATCACCACAGGTTGATGCATTGAAAATATTTTCCGGTTCAAAGTACATCAGTATTAATGTTTTGACACCTCCGGATAATAATGTCGGAGGAATTTTGCCTAATGCCGGACTTTCAATCAGATTCCTGTCTACAACAACAGACTTGTCAACATCTTTAATCATCTTCTGTACAAAAGGATCTTCCATCCATTCGTCCAAATAATTGTTCTTAAAATATACAGCTGTATTATAGATAGCTTCAGGCATATCCCCATAATATATTTTCAGCATAGCTTTGCACCCCTATCATTTATGTCTGCCACAATATTATAGCATGAGAAGCCGCAGCTTCTTCATTTCATATTCATTTGATACAATATGAAGACACTATAGAAAAGGCAAATCGCAATGGATCTGCCTTATTTTTCAAATTCTGTTTGCCAGTTCTGCTGCTTCAGAAGTTGCGTTATTGGTTCTGCCGGCTTTCTTTGCATCACCGATCACATAAACTTCCTTAACAAAATCCTCGATCTTTTCTTCCAGAGGATTGTATGAAGCTGCACCTAATGCAAGTATGACATTGTCAAAGCCGCGTAATGTCTCAACACTTCCATCCTTTTCATAATCAATACCATCTTCATAAATCTTTGTAATCTTGGCATTGCAAATGCGTTTGACATCAGACAATCTGTTCATCAGATGTTCTCTTGCGCCAAGATAGAGATCCAGTGCAATATCCGGAAGCTGATCGACAATCACGGATGAACGGTTATGTTCACGTAAGAAGTCCGCACATTCTGCACCAACCAATCCTCCACCGAGAATCAGGTTATTTCTGCCTGCAACTTTATCGCCTGCAATGACATCGATTGCCTTCAACAGATTCTCATTTTCAATGCCCTCAATCTTAGGAAGCAGCGGTATGCCTCCGGTAGCAAGTACTACTACATCCGGTTTTTCTTCCTGAATCATTTCCGGTGTTACTTCGGTGTTCATGACAATCTTTGTGCCGTATTTCTTGTTCATTGTGATCCAGAACTTGATTGCGGTTAAAATGGATTGTTTGCATGGCGGATAAGCACCGACCCTGTACTGGCCACCCAGATATTTGGATTTTTCATAGATGGTTACATCATATCCTCTCTTTGAAAGAAGCCATGCACATTCCAATCCTGCAGGTCCTCCGCCAACGACAAAGATCTTTTTATTGACTTCAGCCTTTTCATATTTCCACTCACTCTCATGTCCGGTAATAGGGTTAACAAGACAGCTTGTCGGTAATGGCGGAACCTGTAACATGTTTCCTAAGCATGCCTGCAGACATCCGATGCACTTGGAAATCTCATCAATTCTTCCTTCTGCAACTTTCTTTGGGAATTCCGGATCTGCCAATGATCCTCTGCCAAGATCCACCATATCTGCCTTGCCTGTTGCGATAATATCTTCCGCTATCTCCGGTGTATTAACACGGTTAACGGTAATCACTGGAATGGATACAGACTCTTTGACAAGCTTAGCATTCTCTGCATTAAATCCGGATTCAATATCAGCAGGTGCACTCATCCAGTTCAATGACGGGAAGGCACAAACCGTTACACCGATCGCATCTAATCCTGCTTCTTCCATGTATTTCGCAAATATCTTTGTATCGGCAATTGTTAAGCCGCCCGGCATCTTTTCATCACCGGTAATCTTGGCAATAACAGGGAAATCCTTTCCGCATCTTTCCTTGATGCCACGGATGATATCACAGACAAAACGGCATCTGCCTTCCAGATCTCCGCCATATTCATCATAGCGTTTGTTTGACATCGGTGAAAGGAACTGAGCAATTAAGAAACCATGTCCGCAATGCAGTTCAACCGCATCCAGACCCCAGTCTTTCGCTCTTTTTGCGGCAGAAACATACCTTTCAATAGATTCTTGAATTTCTTCTGTCGTCAATTCATGCGGTACAACATCAAATACAGGACAGGCAATCGGGCTTGGTCCTGAAACAGGCGTTCCGTCCGTCAGTAAAGGATTATTCTGTCTGCCGGAATCATTGATCTGCACGGATACCTTTGTACCATATTGATGCAATATTTTGGCAACACGCACCCATTGCTCTTTGAATTCATCACTCCAGATACCCGGTTGTGTGTTGGAGTTAAGGCCGTTCTTGTTGACGGAACTGGATTCAATTGTGATTAAGCCGAATCCTCCTTCCGCTCTTTTTTCGTAATAGGCATACCATTGTTCATCAACGAAACCGGAAAGACTTCCGTGACCGGTTCCCATTGCAGCCACCATGAAACGGTTTTTCACCTCCATGGTTCCGATTTTAATCGGACTGAGTACATTCTTGAATTCCATTATTATCCTCCATATACAAATGATTTATTTCATTATATCCCACAATGCTTTCAATAAACAATGTACAGACAGAAAAAAGACCGTTTTCACGGTCTCTTATAAGTTCCAGACTGCTTCATAGGCATCGGTTGTGGCACCGATGATGTTTCCTATTCCCGTACAATCTCCGATGGAAATCACTTTTTCACAGATATCTTTGCATGCTTCTGCAAGATTGTTATTTGGCCTATATCCCAATGCCTGTACAACCAGATCTGCTGCATATGTATTCTGTTCTTTTGTAGCGACATTTTCTGTCAGAACATCTTCATCATGAATTTCCAGAGTATTTGTGGATGGGTGCATCTGTACACCCAGTTCTTCCAGCTTTTCAAGTAGAGCAGTACGGTTCTTTACAGAACCATCTCCTGTAATCCTTTTACCGATTGCATCATCCAGTTCAAAGATACGAACTTCATTGCCTTTTTCAGCAAGCAATTCCGCCACTTCCAATCCTGTGAATCCTGATCCGATGACAATTGCTTTCTTACCGATATATTTGTCCGGATTCAGATATACATCTGCAGCATGTACGACATGCGGCAGATCAATTCCCGGAAGTCTTAATGAAATCTGTTTTCCGCCTGTTGCCAATATGACTGCATACGGATTCATCTTTTTTATTGCAGAGAAATCCTTGATTTCAGAATTCAAATGGATATGTACACCTTCGGCAATTGCTCTTGCACTAAAGGCATCCACAGACCAACCCATCTTTTCCATGCCCGGTGCTGTTCTCGGTAAATCGAAACATCCTCCAAGTCTTCCGGATTTTTCAAACAGTGTTACAGAGAAACCCTTCTGCGCTGCTAATGTTGCCGCTTCAAGTCCGGCAGGTCCGCCACCGATAACAACGACCTTTCTGCCATTCCCGTCTTTACGGAAGGATTCATCGGTATAGATTGTTTCTTTCGACATCTTTGGATTGACGGAACAGCGTAACTTCTCTCCCTTTCCGGAACAGTTGATACAAGCTCCGCAGGAAATACAATAACGGATCTGATCGGCTTTGCCTGCAATGGCTTTATTGGACCATTCCGGATCTGCCATCATCTGTCTGCCTAACCCTACGAGATCACACAATCCCTCTTCCAACATCTCTTCTGCTTTGGAAGGTCTTTTGACATGATTGACGGCGATTACCGGAACATTTACAACACCTTTCATTTCAGAGAGCCAGGATGTACGGCATCCTTCTTCAAACAATTGCGGTTCGATCAAAGTGAATTTACAGGAATAGGTTCCTGCACTGAAGCTCAATGCATCAACACCTAATGATTCTAAATATCTTGCGATTTCTTTTCCTTCCTCTAATGTCAGACCCCCATCGACATCGTCCATAACATTCATGCGGACACAGAGGAAAACATTTTCAGGAATGATCTTTTTGATTCCTGTAATGATCTCTGTCAGAAAACGCATTCTGTTTTCAAAACTTCCGCCATATTCATCCGTTCTGTGATTGGCTCTCGGACTGATGAATTCGTTGATCAGATATCCATGTGCTGCATGCAATTCAATGCCGTCTGCTCCGCCTTCAATCGCATAACCTGCGGATTTGATGAATTTTGAAATGATGGAACGAATCTCATCAATGCTCAATGCACGTGGCATCTGCAGGTATTCATTCTCCGGTATTGCACTTGGTGCAACAGGCTGCTGGTCATGGTTCCAGAATGTCATGGATTGTCTGCCCGGATGACATAACTGTACGGATACTTTCGCTCCATAAGCATGAACTGCATCGGCAATTCTTCGAATACCTTCGCTGTCCTCCGGTTTAGTCAGATTGAACGCACCCGGTTCAGCAATACCGCATGTTGTATCATCGATTGTTGCTACGGGTGTAGTAATCAATCCCTGTCCGCCTTTAGCACGTGCTTCGAAGTATTTGACATATTCGTCATTGATTTGATTGGTACCCGGGGCAAAACCAACACCCATAGGTGCCATGACAACACGGTTTTTTATCTCTACGTTTCCAATCTTTATCGGTGAAAACAGTTTTGTAAAAGCCATATATCCTCCTTACATCATGAGATGTCCGCAATCCACAACCAGTTCCGCACCTGTTACACAGGCAGATTCATCATTTGCCAGGAACAATACGCCGTTAGCGACATCATCCGGTCCGGAGATATGCGGTGCCAATGGATTATATTGTTTTACTCTTGCAGCAATTTCCGGTGAATCCTCTAATGATTTCTGTAACATCGGTGTCATAATCGGTCCCGGATGGATGGAATTGACACGGATGTTCTTCGGTGCCAGATAATATGCAGCATGTTTGGTTAAAGATCTGCCTGCACCTTTGGAAGCACTGTATGGTGCTGATCCGCCATCTGCATCACCTGAAATAATACCTGCCAGGGAATTGACATTTACCACAACACCCTTGTTTAATTTTTCAAATTCCGGAACAACCGTCTGAATCCCCAGAATAATCGATAATGTATTTGTCTTGAATACATTGATTACCTCTTCTTCCGTACAGTGCAGAATGTCTGTATCTGTCACCTGCGCGGCATTGTTGACTAAGATATCCACTTTACCGTATTTCTTTACGGTTTCTTCCACAACATGTTCCCAATCAGAACGCAATGTGACATCCTGATGCATTGCCATCATTTCATAGTCACCTTCCTCACGTAGTGCATCCATGACTTTCTGTACATTTGCATCACGTCTTGCAGTTCCAACCACAATTGCACCTTCTCTGACAAACTGTTTGACAATAGAAGCACCTAAACCCTGTCCTGCTCCTGTAACAATAGCAACCTTTCCTTCAAGTCTTTTCATTTTTCCTCCTCTTTGACAGATTCTTTCAATGTTATCGTGCCACGATGACTTGTATAAACAAACATACAAAACTATAATTATGGAGTAAATTACTACAGAATTGATAATTTGTAGGAAAAGAGGATTTATGAGCGACAGAACGAAATTGTGGATTGCAGGAAAAATGAGAGAACTGATGAAAGAATCTCCGATTGACAAAATACGGATTACCGATATCTGCAAGACAGCGGAAATAGAACGATCCACATTTTATTATCATTTCAAAGACAAATATGACCTTGTGGCATGGATTTTTTTCCATTCCGTGAAAGGCATAAACCTTCTGAGTATTGCAGAAGCTGCACAGCATATGGAACAGATCAAAAAAGACATTCTGTTTTACCGACGTGCTTATGCCGATACATCACAGAATTCCCTATGGGAATACATGTTCAGCTATTTTTATAACGAATATACACGTATTGCCAAAGAAAAAACCAGGGACGAAATACTTGAGCCATCCATATCTTTCAGCATCCGCTTATATTGTTACGGGGCAACAAATATGGCCAGGGAGTGGATTCTCTCTCAGGAAAATGTGCCGGCAGAGACAATTGTCAGAATGATGTTTTCCTCCATGTCCCCGGAATTGCAGAGGATCTATTTTTCCAATCAGATATGAATTCACCATTCGTTTCCATGAAAAGCTTGTTATAATGAATGCAAGAGGAAAAAGAATATGTCATCCTTCAAAAAGAAAATTTACCAGGTTACGGACCTGCCGTTTACATCTGTTTCTTCAAAAGACTTTCTGGAAAATCCGCCTGTCGCTGAAATCAAAAAAAGAATTCAGACAGTGATCAAAAAGGAAGCACCGATTACAGAGTGGCTGTTAATCAAAAGAGTGATCAATTCTTTTGATATCTGGAGATCCGGTTCTTCCATCAAAGAACTCATGACAGATGTATTGTTATCGATGCCTTTGGCAAAAACTGCAGAGCATAATGACTCTGTCTATTGGAAAAAACAAAGCGATCCTGCATCCTATAATGAATACAGAATCTTCGGAAATGATGATCTATCCTGTCGGGATGTCATGCAGGTTCCCGAAGCGGAATTAGCCAATGCTTTATGTGCAGTATTATCTGAAAAGGGATCTCTTCCATACGACGAATTAACAAGAGAAACAGCTGCATTGATGGGTTATACAAAGATGGGATCCAATGTGAAAGCATGTATGGATAACGCTGTTAAATACAGTGTAAAGCACAAAAAGATACAGAAGAAAAAAGAGCTTTACGCTCTTAAGTAAAAGGACATTGCACTTGGCAATGTCCTTTATATTATGCAGCCTTTTTTACATCAGGCAGATCATTTCCGTTTGTGAGTACAACAATAACCGTATCGGAATAGCCTGCATCCTTGATCTCAGCACGATCGAATGTCAGCAATTTATCTCCTTTGGAAATCTTCTGTCCCTGTTCAACAAAGGATTCAAATCCTTTACCGTTCATCTGAACTGTATCAATACCGACATGGATCAATACTTCAATACCATCATTGCTTGTAAGACCTACAGCGTGTTTTGTCGGGAAGATCATCGTGACTTCACCGTCAAACGGTGCATAAACCGTTTCTCCCTCCGGAATGATACCAATGGAAGGACCCATTGTCTCTGCCGCAAACATCGGATCGGCAATTTCAGAAGCAGGAATCATCTTACCTGCAACAGGCTGTGTAACTGTTCCTTTTCCTGTAGTGAATGCATCCGCTTCAGGCACTGTTGTTACAGGAGCAGGAGCATCTTCCGTTTCATCTTTCCAGAACATGAATGTCAATGCAAATGCAATACCTGCAGCAATTGCGAGCATGACTGTATATCCGAAATAGTTGTTGACAATCAGATAACCCGGAATACCTGTAACGCCGTTTGCATAAGCACCGATACCGAACAATGCACCGAACAATGCACCGACTGCACCACCTGCAGCGCCGAATACGAACGGCTTCATGTAACGCAGGTTGACACCGAAGATCGCAGGCTCGGTAATACCCAAAGAAGCAGAAAGAGAAGAAGGAATAGCGATTGCTTTTGTCTTTCCGTTACGTGCTTTCAAACCTACCGCAAGACATGCACCAAACTGTGCAAAGTTTGCTGCGGAAGCGATCGGCATCCAGGTATTCAGTGCACCTGCACCGATCATACCTAACTCAATTGTGTTATACATATGGTGCAGACCCATGACAACAGTAACAGGATAAACAGCACCCATAACACCTGCACCAAATGGATTGGCAACAAGCTTTGTTGCACCGTTTAATACGATTGTTTCAAGACCGGAGAAGATCGGACCGATAATCATGAATGTCAGTAAAGCTGTAGCCAGAACTGTGCACAAAGGCGTAACGAAGAGGTCAATCATCTCCGGTACATGTGCATGGAGCCATTTCTCGATTTTACACATTAACCAGATTGCAATGACAACCGGAATAACGTGTCCCTGATAACCTAACTGGTTGATCTGGCCTAATACATAGCCACCGATTTTGATTCCCTGGCCAAACAGATACCAGATGCCATAACCATCCGCAGCAGCCCAGCCATTGGTTAATGCCGGATGAACCATCATCAGACCGATAACAGCACCGAGGAATTCATTTCCGCCGAATACTCTTGTTGCACTGATTGCAACCAATACAGGCAAAAATGCAAAAGCCGTGTTGGCAGCCATGTCCATGAATCCGAACCAGTCGGAGGACTGGAATGTCGGAATCGCATTACCGAGAGCTTCGACCAGACCCATCATCAAACCTGCAGCTACGATAGCAGGAAGAATCGGAACAAATACGTCACCCAGTGTTTTGACCATTCTCTTCCACCAAGGCATGTTTGCAGCAGCTGCTGCTTTCACATCA
>JAFYCG010000069.1 GCA_017539825.1 Solobacterium sp.
GCCTTTCTCTGGTACTGGAATTGCGTCTTTTAGCAGATGCAGGCATTATCGGTTTTCCGTCTGTCGGCAAGAGCACCTTTTTATCCGTAGTGACTGCCGCAAATCCGGAAATTGCCGATTATCCGTTTACAACGATTGAGCCGAATATCGGTGTCGTCAGCCTGCCGGATGAACGTAGCTTTGTTCTTGCGGATATGCCCGGCTTAATTGAAGGAGCAGGTGACGGAAAAGGACTCGGTCATGAATTTCTGCGTCATATCAAACGTTGCAGAGTATTAATTCATATGATTGATATGAGCGGGGATCAAAGGAATCCGATTGAGGATTATGAGATCATCAACCGGGAACTTTTGAAATATGATCCTTCCCTTGAGAGCAGGCCGCAGATTGTTGTCGCAAACAAGATGGATGATGAATACGCGCCGGAATATCTGGAAGAATTTAAAGCGAAATATCCCGATCTGAAAGTCTATGAGATCAGCGCTTTGACACATAAAGGCATTGATCAGGTTCTCTATGCAGTTATGGCAGAAATCGAGCAGGCAAAGGAAAATGACGATATTCTTGAGGAAGAAGTCGAAGAAACAGTTGTTTACCGTTACGAGCCGAAACGTCCGGATTTCGAAATCATCAATTACGGATCCCACAGATGGAAAGTGGAATCCGATAAAGTCGACCGTATTGTTGCCCAAACCAATATGGATGATCCGGATGAAGCATATCACTTCGCCATTACCCTCAGAAAGATGGGTATTGAAAAAGCATTGTATGATGCAGGCGTGCAGGATGGTGACCAGGTTATCATCGGCACATATCTCATGGATTTCACCGAGCAGGAGGATCGATCATGATCGCTTTTGTCAAAGGAACAGTTGCTTCCTATGGTGTTGACTGGGTGGTCGTTGACTGTAACGGCATTGGTTACTATATTTCCTATCCGCATACAGATGAAATCTCCCTGAACAAAGAAGTCATGATCCATACCTACATGCATATCAGTGAGAATGATATCGGTTTGTTCGGCTTCAGCAGCCTGGAAGAAAAAGAACTGTTTGTCAGACTGATCTCCGTAAAAGGACTCGGTCCGAAAACAGCGATGAACATGCTGGGGAAAGCCGGATATGATACGATTGTTGCGGCAATTGAAGAGGGAAATGTAACTGCTTTGAAGAAGCTTCCGGGGATCGGTGCAAAATCGGCTTCACAGATCGTGTTGGACCTGAAGGGGAAACTGGTCACAACCAATGTCTCTTCCGCACCAAAACTTTCACAGGAATATCCTCCGGAAATCAAGGATGCCTTGGAAGGTTTGAAGAATCTTGGCTACAAGCCGAATGAACTCGGCAGTGTTACCAATATGATGAAAGAGAAACCGGGATTAACGGTTGAACAATATGTCAAACTTGGTCTGCAGTTCCTGATGAGACAGAAATTAGGAGGATAAGATGGAAAAAAACGATCGTCTTTTAACTGCTCAGGCGATGCCATCAGATGAAGAAGAAACAATTCGTCCGCAGACGCTGGATGAATATGTCGGTCAGGATGTCCTGAAAGAAAACCTGAAGATATATATTCAGGCAGCATTACAGAGAAGCGAGTCACTGGATCATGTCTTGTTGTATGGTCCTCCGGGACTGGGAAAAACAACTCTTGCATATATTCTTGCCAATGAGATGCATTCCAAAGTCCGTGTTACGTCCGGTCCAAGCATCGGAAAAGCAGGGGATCTTGCTTCCATATTATCCGTTCTTGAACCCGGTGATGTGCTTTTTATTGATGAGATTCACCGTGTTCCGAGAATGGTAGAGGAAGTACTGTATCCGGCCATGGAAGACTTTGAACTGGATATTATGGTCGGTGGAGAAAACGGTGCAGGCGGCAGAAGCGTCCGCCTGGATCTTCCCCCGTTTACACTTGTGGGAGCTACCACAAGGGCAGGTGATCTATCTGCACCTTTACGTGATCGTTTCGGCATTATTTCCAAGCTGGAGTATTACACGCATGAACAGCTGGCATCTATCATTCGCCGTACGGCAAGGGTCCTGAATGTCACGATTGAAGAAGATGCAGTTATGGAAATTGCCAAAAGAAGCAGAGGCACGCCTCGTATTGCCAACAGGCTTTTGCGCAGAATCCGTGATTTTGCCCAGGTGCTGAATGACGGTGTCATCTCCAAGGAAATCACTGAGACTTCTCTGGAACGTCTGCATGTCGATTCTCTTGGCCTGGATGAAGTGGATATCCGTTATCTGAAGGGAATTATTGAAAGATTCCATGGCGGTCCTGTAGGGCTTGAGGCATTGGCCAATTCCATCAGTGAAGAAACGACAACACTGGAAGATGTATATGAGCCATATCTGATACAGATCGGTTTTGTCAACCGTACAAGCAGAGGCAGAGTCGTCACAGAAAAAGCCTATGAACATCTGCGTATTACACATACAGGCAGTTTATTCTAGGCTTTGACGAAGGATCTGTATTGAATTGAATTTTCAAGTAAGGAAGTGGGGTGTAATGATGCACACCACTTTTTTGCATCCTCATAATTGAACAGAACGGGTTGGCGGTCATGGATTGCAAGCTGATGCTCTGCAGCAGGTTCAGTCAGAATCACAAAACAGATTTCCTTATCGATTCTGCGGCAGATGCCACCAAGATAGAAAGGTTTTTCATCCGTGAAGAAAAGGTATCTGTTTTTCTCTTTCGACCATTCGTAATAGCCGGTAGCAGGTAAGACACAAGGCCTGCTGTCATGAAAGAAGGAAGAGCTGAAAGCCGTCTCGCTTCTTGCATTGATCACGGTGTTGCCGCGATAACCCGGATATCCCCATTTCATGACAATTGTCTCAACGGTCTTTTTCTGCGGGATGTAAACCGCAGCGAATGCATTCTGAGAAGGGAATACCTCATATAAGGAAACAGATGAAAATCGATCATAGGGAAGCCTGTCTTTAGCTTTTTCTATCAAAGCCTGCAGCCGCTTGTTTTCTTCATCGTAAAAAATATATCTTCCGCACATGATTCCATTCTAACAAAAAGTTGCAAAGATGGAAGGATGAAATTACAATTATGTCATGGAGAATAAAGAAGAAAAAAATTATTTTCTGGTTAAGAAAATCGTGTACTTTCTGATGAGTGCGGGAATGACAGTCGGCATTTACATTCTGCTGTATATTTTGCTGGCACTGGTGAATGTATTTGTTGTTGTGCATCCGTATATCAAGCTCGGCCTGTTGATTGTATTTCTTGTGCTTTCGGCATTCCTTACAAGCCGGATTATGAACTCAAAAAACATGGCAGATATCTATCCGATAAAAAACGATTGAAATTCCTTTCGGATATGGATATAATTTTGCAAGAAAAGCATTGAACGGAAGCAGTATGCCTTTGTGTTTTCCAAAGAGAGTCCGTATTTGGTGGAAGCGGATGAAAAGAGAAGGCTGAAGTCGTCCGGGAGCTGTCTTTCTGAAATCAAGTAGGAAGGACCGGTTCATGCACGTTACGCATTTGAGAAGCAAGCAAGGTGGTACCACGTTTAAAACACGTCCTGTGCAACAGGGCGTTTTATTTTTGAAAAGGAGAGTAAGATGGAACAGAATTTAGCTTCGAAGTATGACCACAAGGCGGTGGAAGAAGGAAGGTATGATGAATGGCTTGAAAAAGGCTATTTTACAGCAGGCGATTTATCAAAAGATCCGTTTACAATTGTTATTCCGCCACCGAATGTAACAGGTATTCTGCATATCGGACATGCCTGGGATAATACGTTACAGGATATCATCATCCGCTACAAAAGGCTGCAGGGCTACGATGCTCTGTATCTTGCAGGCATGGACCATGCAGGTATTGCAACACAGGCAAAGGTTGATGAAAGATTAAAGAATGAAGGCATTTCCCGTTATGACATCGGCAGGGAAAAATTCCTGGAAAGAGCCTGGGAATGGAAAGAGGAATATGCTGCAACGATCCGCAAACAGTGGGCAAAACTGGGCAACAGCCTCGATTATTCCAGAGAGCGTTTTACAATGGATGAAGGCTTTAACGATGCGGTTAAACAC
>JAFYCG010000070.1 GCA_017539825.1 Solobacterium sp.
TGGATTTGTGGAAGTTACAATAGAAAGAAATGATGAAGGTGGTGATGATTATATACCTGTCAGTCTGATTGACGGAGATTATTTCTTTATCGAACCTTTTGTGAAGGAATCTTATTATAACTTTCTGTGCACGGAAGCAATGATTTATTACCGGAATAAAAATGATATCTGCCCGCCGGATGTATCCTATGAAATCAATCAGGATGGCACGATGAGCATCCATCTGTTTGAACTTCTAGAAGATCATACAGCCACATATGCCTGGTATACCGTTGATCTCAACGGAAACGGAACAGATGATATGACCGGTGAAGAAATTCATCTTCTGGATCAATAGGAGGCAATCATGAATATTGCAGTTTATCTTGGATCTTCCTTTGGAAAAGATCTTCTGATACAAAAGGAAACAGAAACACTGGGAAAATGGATCGGATCCCATGGCCATACACTGGTATATGGCGGATCAGATTCCGGTTTGATGGGAATATTGGCAAACGGTGTTCTTTCTGAAAAAGGGGAAATCATCGGCGTGATGCCGGAATTCCTTGTACAAAGAAACAGGGCAATGGACAGTCTTAAAAACTTCATTATGACCAAAGATATGGCGGAAAGAAAAAAGGTCATGCTGGAAAAGGCAGATGCATATATTGCCATGCCGGGTGGTCCGGGTACATTGGAAGAAATCTCTGAAGCGATTTCCTGTGTCAGACTCGGTTTATTTGCCAAGCCCTGTATCTTTTATAATATCAATGGGTATTATGATTCCCTGTTTGCTTATTTTGAAAACATGATCTCTGTGGGATTTGCGACAGAATCAGATTTTCAATATGTATATAACGCAAAATCCATGGCAGATATCGAATACATTCTCGGAGGAAAACATGAAATATAAAGTTGCAATATTTGACATGGACGGAACTATTCTTTATACATTGCAGGATATAGTCGATTCCATGAACCGAGTATTAAAAAAGAACCATCTTCCCGAGACAAGCCTTTCGGCAATGAGGGTGTATATCGGTAACGGCATCATGAACGAAGTCAGAAGATCCGTTCCCGAAAATACCTCCGAAGAGATGATTCAGAGAGTATTTGAAGATTTTAATAACGATTATGCAATACATTGCAGTGACACGACAAAACCATATGAAGGCATTTCAGAGCTTCTTCGGGAATTAAGGGACATGGGCATTTTAACAGCAGTTGTATCCAATAAAGGGGATTATGCCGTGCAGGAGCTCATGAAACAGTACTTTGACGGATTGTTCGATGCAGGTGTCGGCGAGAAGGAAGGCATAGAAAGAAAGCCTGCACCGGATACGGTTTATGCGGTACTGGATGCTTTGCATATGGATAAAAGCGAAGCAGTATATATTGGTGATTCAGAAGTTGACATTGAAACTGCCAAAAATGCCGGCATGGACTGTATCCTTGTTTCCTGGGGATACCGTGATAAGCCGGACATGTATGCCAAAGGTGCTTCAATCATTGTGGATACAATGGAAGAATTAAAA
>JAFYCG010000071.1 GCA_017539825.1 Solobacterium sp.
ATCCTTATGGTTTATTAGGAAAACCATTGAAGGAATGTGTCCGCATTCAGTCCACATCCGGTACAACCGGTAAAAGAGTTGTATCTTTCTATACCCAGCATGACATCGACCTTTGGGAAGACTGCTGTGCAAGAGCAATTTGTGCTGCAGGCGGAACAGATGAAGATGTATGTCAGGTTTCTTACGGTTACGGTTTGTTTACCGGCGGTCCCGGTCTCAACGGCGGGTCTCATAAAGTCGGCTGTTTAACCGTTCCGACAAGTTCCGGCAACACAGACCGTCAGATCATGTTCATCATGGATCTTCAGGCTACCATTCTCTGTTGCACACCAAGCTATGCAGCTTACTTAGGCGAAAGAATGAAAGAAATGGGATACGGTCCGGATGACATCCCGTTAAAGGCAGGTATCTTCGGTGCAGAAGCATGGTCTGAAGAAATGCGCCGTGATATCGAAAAAACATTGGGTATCAAAGCGTATGATATATACGGATTAACAGAAATTTCCGGTCCGGGTGTTGCTTTTGAATGTTCTGCACAGCAGGGCATGCACGTTAACGAAGACCACTTCATCCCTGAGATTATTGACCCCGATACAGAAGAAGTACTTCCGGATGGAGAACAGGGTGAGCTTGTATTTACATGTGTAGATAAAGAAGCATTCCCGCTTATCCGTTATCGTACAAGAGACATCTGCGTACTGACACATGAAAAATGTTCCTGCGGAAGAACACATGTACGTATGAGGAAGCCAAGAGGCAGAACAGATGACATGCTGATTATCCGTGGTGTCAACGTATTCCCGAGCCAGATCGAAACCGTATTGCTGAACAACGGTTACGCTGCAAACTACCAGATCATCGTTGACCGTGTCAATAACACGGATACACTGGATGTACTGGTTGAAATGACACCGGAAATGTTCACCGATAACCTTGGTGAAATCGTCGATCGTCAGAAGGTACTCGTAGACGGTCTCAAGTCCATCCTCGGTCTCAAGGCAAAAGTTACTCTTGTAGCACCGAAGACAATTGCAAGAAGCGAAGGCAAAGCCGTTCGTGTCGTAGATAAGAGAAAGATTTAAAACGGAGGAATCTCATGAGTGTAAAACAGATATCCGTGTTCCTTGTAAATAAGCCGGGAACATTAAAAAAGATGACAAGCATCCTTGCGCAGAACGAGGTTGATTTACGTGCAATCTCTCTTTCCGAAACCAAGGAATACGGTATTGCGCGTATTATCGTCGATGATACATTCAATGCGGTAAATATCCTGAAAGATGCAGATTTCGTAACCAGTGTCATTCCTGTTCTTGCGGTAGAAGTACCGGATGAACCGGGAAGCCTGGATAAGATGCTTCAGATGTTCGCTGATGAAGAAGTCAATATCGACTACATGTATTCCTTCATCATCGGCAAAGATGATATGAGCGCAGGCATGATCTTCAAGATCAGTGATGTTGCTTCTGCTGAACCGAAGTTAATCGCTAAAGGATTGAAAGTTCTCAGCCAGGAAGACATTGCACAGATTTAACAAATATTAACAGCTAAGACAGAAAACGGTATACCCTTTGTAGTATACCGTTTTTTTAATGACTCTTTATTTTTTGTAAGACAACCCGCCATGGTTTTCTTGTGCCGATATTATACGCCCTTGCAAAATTACCCTGGTTAATCGCAATACCGATATGATCCATGGAATTCAGATAAACCAGCGGTTCACCGATCTCAACATCCGCAAACGTTAAGCCATATGCCACAAAGGAATGGTACAATCGGATTTTATCGTTATAGATGGAGACATCTACCGGTTCTCCCGGCTGAATATTCAGCTTTTCAAAATCCGTAATGGAGATGTTGGTCCAAAGACTTCCGAAACGAACATCCAGTGTTTCAATCATTCCTGTAATTCTGTCACCTTCTATCACAGGATACATATCCTCCAGCAGAATGATCTTTTCCATATCAACCGGATTACCGATCTCTTCAAAAGACACTTTCCCCGATGCGAGCAATGCACCTGTATAAGAGTAAATATCCCTTCCGTGAAAGGTATGGGAATGTCCTGTGTTTTCTCTTCTGCCGATCGTTTCAGAGATTGTTCTGACTTCTTCAAAGCCAAGTACCCTTGCGACATGGCTTAAAGAACCGTTATCCGGTGTAACAATATACTGGCCACGGCTTGTCTTGGCGACAAGGGAGCCTCTTGAACTGCCTACGCCCGGGTCAATGACAGAGACAAATACCGTGCCTTTCGGCCAGTAAGGTACTGCCTGCAATAATCTGTAGGAAGCCTCAAATGTATCAAACGGAGGGATTTCATGCGTCAGGTTATAAATCTTCAAATTTTCATCTACCGATAAAGCAACACCCATCATCGCAGCTACTGCACCATCCACCAGACCGAAATCACTCTGTAAAACAAGCAATCCGTTTACATCATTTTTCATGTTTTTTCTCCAGTATCACCTTATGATCCGGTCCGAAAGTGATATTAAATGCCTTCATGAAATTCCCCTGTGATAAGGCAAATGATACATGCATCTGCTCATTGTTGTAGAGGACAGGTTCCCCTTTAGAGACATCACCGAATGTTCTGGCAAATTTCGTATCTTTGTCATAAACAACTTCTCCGCCTTTTTCAATGATCACATGAATATCTTCTCCGTAGGTAAAACCTGCCTTTTCCATTTCCTCTAAAGGAATATTGGTCCATGCATTACCGAAGTTCGGATCATCAATTTCTATTATTCCTTCAATTCTTCCTTCCCGGACATCAGGTTCCAGAACATCAAACATCACGATCTCTTCCGGATCATACTTCTGTCCTACCTGTTCATAGGTAATAATCCCTGTTGCAAGCCTTGCACCGCAATATCCGAACAAGTCTCTTCCATGGAACACAGATGTTCCTCTGGTGGAAGATAAACGGTTGACTGTTTCATCAATTTCACGCACTTCTTTAATCCCGTGAGCACGTTTTATATGTGTCAATGATCCGTTATCCGGTGTAACAACATAATAACCGTCTTCCGTCAAAGCGACACAGGCTTTTCTTTGCGTGCCGACCCCCGGATCCACAACAGATACAAATACCGTGCCTTTCGGCCAGAATTCCATGTACTGTTGTAAACGATAGGATGCACTCCAGATATCATATTGCGGCAAATCATGACTCGCTGTAATAATCTCTACATCCCTGCTGACAGACCGTACAACTCCATACATCGAAGCTACAGCGCCTTCTAAATATGTAAAATCAGTTTGAAAAACCATAATCGGCAATACTTCATTCTTCATCTTTTTTCCCCCTAAATAAACGGATTATAAAACATACTGTGGTTGATATAGAACCTGACATATAAGGATCCGATTAAAACCAGTAAAGAAACAGCCATGGAAATATAATCCGCTGTCTTCAATGGTTTTTGCGAATACCATGTTCTCTTTTTATTCTTGCCATACCCGCGTAAGTCCATGGCGTTCGATATTAATTCCACACGATCCATCGTCGTCATGATCAAAGGGATCAGTATTGCTGCCACTCTTTTGATTCGATCGGTAAATTTTGCCTTTGCGGACATTTCAATACCCCTCGCCTGCTGTGCTAAAGAAATCGTAGTATAATCCCTTGCGACATCCGGAAAATAACGCAATGTCAAAGAAAGTGCAGTACAAATCTTATAGCTGACACCTACGCCGTTTAATGAAGATGCAAATTCACTCGGATTGGTTGTTAATACAAAGATGATGCCTAACGGAATAACCGATAAATATTTCATGAATTTTGTCATCTGATAGAACAGCTGTTCCTGTGTAACGGTATATCTGCCTACAATAGAAAACAGAACATGTTTTGTACCATAAATTTTTACACCGTATTCCGGCTCAACGACATATGTCAGTATGAAGTTAAACAACAGGAACAATCCGACATAGATCAACATTGTTTTAATCTGCTTAAACTGAATCTTTGAGATCTTCATCATGATCAGTGACAAGATCATGATACAGACAATAATACGAATATCATATGTCAGCATAATAGCAGTTGTCAGAAAGAGAAAACAGAACAGTTTGGATACACCGCTTAAACGATGTACAAATGTATCAAGCTGACTGTACGAAAACAACTTAACCTTCATTTTCCCTTTCCTTTCTATCGTAATGAATAAAGCATTCCACAAATCCTAACGGATCCGAAACACCTGCTTTATTTGCCAAAGCAAATAAAGATGTCTCTTTCAAATTTGCTTTTTCTGTCAGTTCTGTGTCACACAAAACCGCAAATGCTTTTTCATCCGCCAGTTTTTGTCCATCAGTAATTACGATTGCACGATCTGTATATTCCAGCATCAGGTGCATATCATGGGTGATCATGATAATGGTCTGCCCGTTTTCATTTAATGTCTTCAAAAATTCCATGATCTCGGAATAATGATGATAATCCTGTCCGGCTGTCGGTTCATCCAGAATCAGAATCTGTGGATTTAAAACAAGGATTGAAGCAATGGTTACACGTTTCTTCTGTCCGAAACTCAATGCGCTGACAGGCCAGTTTCTGAACTCATATAAGCCGCAGATCTTCAATACATCATATACTCTTTTTTTAATCTCCTCTTCCGGGATATTTCTGACCTTTAAGCCTAATGCAACTTCATCGAAAATCATTGTTTTCGATATCATCTGGTTCGGATTCTGCATAACAATACCGATCTTTTCCGCTCTTTCCGAAATGGTATATTTCGAAAGATCCTCTTCGTCCATCATGATTCTTCCTTCATCCGGCTTTATAAATCCGCAGACAATGGAAGCAAGTGTTGTTTTACCGGCACCGTTTTTTCCGACGATGCTTAACATCTCTCCTTCATAGACAGATGCATTGATATGATTCAGAACCGTCTTTACCCCGTCATATGAATAACAGATATCTTCTATTTTCAGCATCTCTTTCAGATGTTTTTGTTTTTCACGGATATGATTTGCTTCATACCAGGAAAGAATCCTGTCTTTCATTGATGATACATCAAATGTATCAAGAGAAGCAGGATGCATCTGCGGTGTAATGACAGCACCGGCATATTTTGCTGCAGTCATATACAGCGGTTCACGCACACCGTATTTTGCCAGTATTCCGCTGGCTAATACTACATCCGGTGTATCATCTATGATGATTCTTCCCTCATCAACAAGAATAATACGGTCTACAGACCTGTGTAAAACATCCTCAAGACGATGTTCGATGATGATGATCGTTCTATTTTCGTTTGCGATCTGATCGATTAACTCAATCGCTGTTTTTCCTGTTTTAGGGTCAAGGTTTGCCAGAGGTTCATCAAATAAAAGAATATCAACATCATCCACCATGACGCCGGCTAAAGATACTCTCTGTTTCTGTCCTCCGCTTAAAGCGTGCGGATCATTCTGCAGATGGTCTTTCATATCGACAATTTCAGCTATCTTTTCAACCTTCTGCTTCATCTCTTCCTGAGGAACCATGTCATTCTCCAGAGAGAACGCAATATCCTCACCGACATTCAATCCGAAAAACTGCCCGTCACTGTCCTGTAATACAGTTCCTACTTTTGTCGACAGTTTAAATAAGCTTGCAGACTTTGTTTCTATTCCGGCAACTTTCAAAGAACCGGTAATTTTCCCTTTATACGCAAAAGGAATTAATCCGTTGATACAATTGCCTAAAGTACTTTTTCCGGATCCGCTGGGACCGGCAATCAGTATTTTTTCACCTTCATATATTTTTAAATTGATATCATGCAGTGTCGGCTCACTTTGTGAAAAATACTGAAACCCGAAATTACTGAATTCAATAACAACTTTTTTATCCATTCTTATAACCTCTGAAAAGAAAAGGGAAGATGAATCTTCCCCGTTTTACGTAGTGATTAATTATCTCTTGATAATGAACCTTGACCGGTTTTGGTGGAAGCATACGCCTTCAACAGGATTATACCGATTACACAGGATACAATTGCATCCAGGATAAATGCGGTTATTCCCTGCAGGAAGACGGTTGATACAGGCTCTGCATAGATAACAATATCCAATACAGGAGCTACCAGGAGCCATGCCAATGCATTACCGATGACTGCAGCGATCGCAAATATTTTCATTTCATTGAATGTGAATCTGCCTTCTTCTACAGCCGGAGCAATCTTTCCGGATACAAAACCGACAACTAAAGCGGAAATACCGGAAGCGACTACCCAGCTCCACCATGGCGAACCATAAGAGATAAAGTCAGATAATGCATGCCCGACAAATCCGATCAGGAAGCCTGCCAGAGGCCCGAAAATTGCCGCAAAGAAACAGGAAATGCCATACGCAATCTGCAAATTGGTTTCCGGTACCGGTGACGGAATCTTGACAAAATTAAAGAACAGGAAGAAAACTGCTGCACCCAGCCCCGTGGCTACAATAGTCTTTGTAGAAAACTTGGAATTCATAAATACCCCCTTAAAACTACACGATAATTAAACAATTATTTGTGATTTCCGTCAATGGTTTTAAAGATTAAAAATCACAGGTTTTACCCTGTGATTCAGAGATTATTCTCCACCGCCTTCTTCGCCGCCTTCTGTAACTTCAGGTGTCGGTTCCGGCGTTGGTTCCGGAGTTGGCTCCGGCGTTGGTTCCGGTGTCGGTTCCGGCGTTGGTTCCGGGGTTGGCTCTTCTGTTTCTACCGGTTCTTCCGTATATACCGGTTCATCTGTTTCTTCCGGAACATATGTCGGTGCAACAGTAGGTGTCGGTGTTGGCTTTGGTGTTG
>JAFYCG010000072.1 GCA_017539825.1 Solobacterium sp.
CATTCTGTCAATAGAAATAATGTGGTAAAATACCAGTCATGAACAGATTTGCGATTACATTAAAAAATATAGAAGATATTTCCTTTTACGGAAAAAACAAAGCTGCCGAACTGATTGTTTTTCTGAAAGGGTATTGTTTCAGCGGAATAAAACAGCTTGATGCGGCTGATCTTTCACAGGTGATTGAACAGGCAAAAGCATACAGCATGGATGTATCGGTATCCATGAACCGTCTGTTTTTCCCGGATGAAATTGAAGATGCATTGCATACGATGGAAGAAGCGGTTTATGCCGGTGCATATGTCCGGTTTGGTGATCCTGCCTTGTTGAGATATGCACTAAAGAAGGGGTTTGCCGAAAAGCTGATTTATCAGCCGGAAACACTGGTTACAAACTGCTATGATGCACAGAACTGGCTGGATACAGGCATACGCAGTGTTGTTATTTCTCCGTTATTGACAGCTGAGGAAATACAGGATATTGCAATGCAGGTTTCTTCTGCAAGGCTGCAGATTCACGGATACAGTATGATGTCCATGTCCGGCAGAAAGCTTGTACAGGCATTCACAAAGGAAACCGGCATTCGTGCAGGAAATGATTTATATATGCAGGAAGAAAAAAGAGACGGGAAAATGCCTGTATTTGAAGACCTGCACGGAACATATATCTATACGGATTATGTATTACATTCTTTTCTGCATATGGCATATCTGAAAGCTGTGGAGACATTGGAAATCCATACATTGAACATGGACAAAGAAGAAGCTGTTTTTGCGATGCAGCAGTATCGTGAGATTCTAAACGGCATGGATGGACAAAAAGCTTTGAAACAATATCAGAACAAATATCCGGATACAGTTTTATCCACAGGCTATTATGATGAAAAGACAATCAGGTGATTTATGAAGAAGGTTGAATTACTATCACCGGCAGGTGATTTGAAAAGATGCATAACTGCCATTAACTATGGTGCAGATGCGGTATATATCGGAGGCAAGTCTTTTTCCTTGCGCTCAAGAGCTTCCAACTTCACCATGGATGACATCAGAGAAGCCTGTACCTATGCTAATGCAAAAGGTGCGCACATTCATGTCACCGTCAATATGATTCCCCACGATGAAGACCTGGAAGGGTTAACGGAATATCTGCAACAGCTGGAAGAAGCAGGTGTCAAAGCAATTATTGTCGCTTCCCCATACATCATGAAGCTGGCAAAATCCTGCACCTCAAAACTGGAAGTACACTGTTCCACGCAGATGTCGGTCACCAATGCGGAAGCTGCACAGTTTCTCTATGAACAATATGGAATAGACCGGGTTGTATTAGCCAGAGAATGCACTTTGGACGATGTCAGAAAGATTACCGCTTCCTGTCCGATTGAAACAGAGAGTTTTATTCACGGGGGAATGTGTGTGAACTTCTCCGGCAGATGCACCTTAAGCAACCGCATGACATTGCGTGATGCCAACAGGGGCGGTTGTGCCCAATCCTGCAGGTGGAGCTATCATCTCTATGAAGGGCAGGAAGAAATCAGCAAAGATCTTCTGTTTACAATGGGCTCAAAGGACCTTTGTGCAGTTCCGTATATTTATGATCTCATGGAGGCAGGTGTCAGCTCTTTCAAGATTGAAGGCAGAATGAAGACGGAATACTATGTCGCCTCTGTGGTCAAGGCATACAGGAACCTGATTGATGAAATCTATGCCAATAACGGTCCATTGTCCAACGAACGCATGATCTATCATGAAAAACAGGTTATGCGTGCCGCAAACAGGGAAGTCTGGCCGGGATTCTATCAGGGATCTGATGACAATTCCCTGATTTATCACAACAACGGCGATGCTTTTGTCAGCCATGATTTTTTAGGAACGGTAAAGGCATATGATCCGCAAAGGAATACAGCTGTGATCGAAAGCAGAAACGTCTTTCAGGTCGGGGATACGGTGGAATTCCTTTCTCCAAGCACATCGAATCAGCCTTTTACCATTGAAAGTATCACGAACGGGAAAAACGAGCAGATTGATTCCATCCGCAATCCGATGTCCTTAGTGGAAATACCTGTTTCTTTTGCGGTGCAGAAAGAAGATATTCTAAGGAAGGCATTATGATTATCGAAGGAAATATCAGTGTCAAAGCCGCTATATTAGGCGGCAAAAGAGAGATTGAGAAACTGTTTGTGGATGAAAAGAAAAAAGACAAAGATCTGTCTTTTATCATTCATCAGGCGATGAACCGCAATATTCCTGTAGAGAAATTAAGCAGGGAATCCATCGATAACATCGCCCAGGGAAGAACCCATGGCGGATGTATTGCGGTTTGTGAAACAAGAAGAGAGGATGCATTGGAAGACTGCCTGCAGAAAAAAGACGCATTTGTGTTTCTTGTGGAAGGGGTGGAAGATCCCTATAATCTTGGTTATATCATTCGCTCATTGTATGCGGCAGGATGCGATGGATTGTTGTTAAGGAAAAGGGATTGGAAAGACAGCGAAAGCGTCATTTTAAAATCCAGTGCCGGTGCGTTAGATTACATGCATATCGTGATGAGTGATGATTTAAGTGAATCCGTAGGAATATGCAAAGCAAACGGATTCCGTTGTTATGCGGCAATGCGAAAAGATGCAATATCCTATTTTGATGTCAGCTATCAGGGAAAAAGCCTGATCGCGGTAGGCGGGGAAATGAGAGGATTATCCAAAGGTGTGCTTGCACAGATGGATCAGAATATTTTTATTCCTTACGCAAATGATTTCCGCAATGCACTGAATGCAGCTTCTGCCTGTACGGCTATCGGTTTTGAAATCTTCCGGCAAAGACAAACTTTATAAACAATAGCGCTTCAAGCGCTTTTTCTTATGTTATAATTGTAATAACAAATAAGGAGATTTTCTAAAATGAGAACATTTATCGGTATTGATCTTGGCGGTACAAACGTACGTGTTGCCAAGATTACAGAAGACGGCCAGATTGTCGCACAGGTAAAGGGTCCGTCTTATGGTACAGAAGGCCCTGAAAAAGTCATGGGCAATCTGAAAGAAATGATCCGTGAGATTCCTGACTGGAGAGAGTGCTCCGGTATCGGTGTTGGCGTGCCAGGCCCGGTAAACACAAAAGCAGGAACAATGGTTCTTTCTACAAACCTCCCTGGTTTTACTGGCTATCCATTTGCGGATGAACTGTCCAAAGAATTCGGCATGCCGGCATTCCTGGATAACGATGCTAACGTTGCAGGTCTTGCAGAAGCTCTTGTCGGTGCAGGAAAAGGCCTCAGCACAGTATTCTATGTAACCATATCCACAGGTATCGGCGGCGTATTGGTTGTTGACGGAAAGACCGTTTCCGGCAAGCATGGTTTCGGTGGCGAAATTGCCAACATCATCATTGACAGAGACCGTGAAAAAGTCAATTACCTCAATGTCGGTGCTATTGAAAACGAAGCAAGCGGAACAGCTATCACAAGAAAGGGAAGAGAAGCATTCCCGGATAAAGATGTACCGCATGCAGGCGCTGTATTTGATCTTGCTGATGCAGGCGATGAAAAGGCAATCGCTATTATCGATGGCATGAAGAAGGATCTCGGCCAGCTGTTTGCAACAATCGCATGTGTATGTGATCCGGACATCTTCATCATCGGCGGCGGCATGACAAAGTCCGCAGACAAGTTCCTTCCGGGTGTTATTGAACAGTTCAAGGCAATGTCCCACCAGGCAGTTCATGATACACCGTTTGTCATCGCTACACTGGATGAACCGGGTATCATCGGTGCAGCAATGCTTCCTGTATCCAACGGTATCTAAAGCGTTAAAAGAGTAGTTGCAACACAATGTCATTCAGTTAAGGATGACGCTGAGTATCAAACAACCAGAAAATAAAGAGAATCAGGAGAGCAGGGATGAAAACCTCAGCAGTCCTGATTCTTTTTCTGGAAAATCACGAGTAATGCCGGCTGTTGCTACGCGCTGAAAAGAACAGACCGGTGCTGAACAATTTAGTTGCCAATATTTGAAGTATCGCCTATAATGTTTCCGCTACGCTGCATAGTACTGGGGTGTCTTGGCGGACTGTGGCCTCACATTGCGGCGGTACGATCTTCCTGGCCTTATCGGGACCAGGTATTTTTTTATCCGCAGCTCCAGCTCCTCCTCTCCTATGCATCCCCTCATGTACAGCCTGGCATTGGTGACCGCCAGCTTGAAGCTGGCCTTGTATCTCCATTTCCACTTCTCATTGTGCCTGGGCGGGATGTTGTTGGTAATCATCTGGCAGAAGTTGTACATGATCAGCGATCCGTAGATCTCCTGCCTGATCATGTCCTGGTTCGAGGAATGGAAGTAAAGCATCCCTATAGTGTGCTTCAGGTCGCGGAATGCCGTCTCCTCCCTCCACCGGAGATGGTAGATTTCCCTGAACTCGGCGGTGCTCATCTCCTCTTCCGTCAGGTTGGTGATGAGGCACTCGTAAGTTTCCTCCGTGATCCTGAACCGCACTGCGCGAAGGCTCATCTCGTAATACTCGTTCTCAAAGTCGATGTAGTCGAACGGCGTGTTGTTCATAAGCACCGCGTACTTCCCGCTTCCCGCGGTCGTCTTGTTGTTGACGCGTGTGACGGTCTTCTCCACGTTCCTGTCGAATTCCCCGTCCGGCAGGCCGAGGGTGGAGAGGATGCCGTTGCTGCCGATGTCCTTGACGCGGATGATGAACTTCTGCCCGCACTCTATGAATGTCGCGATAAGGTTGTACTTCTCATACCCGCGGTCGCAGATGATGACAGAGTTGCGCGGATACTGCCCGCTGCGCAGCATCCCTTCCAGGGACCTGCACTCGCCGGTCTTGCTTGCCGTGTCTATGCTGACATCCTGGTATATGTTGTTCAGGACGTCGTACAGGGCATTGAGGTGGAGCTGGTTGAATCCCTTCTTTGCAGACGTCCCGACGCAGAAGGTGTCCCTGTCCTTCGGGTTGTGGCAGATATTGACGTCGGACCCGTCGCACGCAAGCAGGTAGTAGCCTTTGTAAGTTTTGTAGTTTTCAAAGCTTCCTGTGAACAGGTGGAACACCCTCCTCATCGCAAGTGGGTCGAGCTTCCTCCGCTGCATGCACACCGCGGAGGGGTACGGCATCTCCTCCGTGTTTTTGAACCGGTCCATGAGATCCGATCCTATTGATTTTTCCGAAAGCTGTATCAGGTAGTACATCAGGTCTTCGCATCCCATCTTCCTCTTTCTTGTGAATGCAATGCCCGGATCGCTGCAGTAGCAGGCAATGCTTTCGCCGACAGTCTTGATTGCGCGGCCAAGATTGCCGCGTATTGTTGATGTGGAATAATAGTAGTTCTGTGGAATCATAGTAGATTTTTCCTCCTATAATTCCTCCGGATTGTGTAAAAACCCCTTCTTTCCCTTGTCAAGCTTTTTTTAATTTTTTATTGAAAAAAAAGACCTCAGCCTATTCTTAGGCTAGGGTCTCTTTATGTGATTGTATATTCATTCCTAAACTGAATGACATTGGTTGCAACAACTGCTTTTTTTGTTTAAGATGGATGCATGGAAAAAATCACTTCTTTGCAAAATGCAAAAATCAAGAAATGGGCTTTGCTGAAACAGAAAAAAGAAAGGGATAAATCAGGTCTGTTTCTCATTGAAGGGGAACATCTGATTGAAGAGGCTTTAAAAGCAGAATGTGTTGAGACCATTCTGTTTGACGGAATTTGTCCGTTTTCATTTGATTCTCTGATTCAGGTTACACCCGAAATTCTGAATAAGCTTTCACAGAATGTTTCCGGGGCAAAGCTGATTGCGGTATGCCGCAAGAAAGAAAATGTCATCAAAGATCCTGAGAAACTGATCCTGCTTGACGGTGTACAGGATCCGGGCAATCTAGGCACGATCATTCGTACGGCGATATCTTTTGGTTTTGACGGTATTTACTGTTCGAAGGATACCTGTGATATCTACAATGAAAAGGTGATCCGTTCCACACAGGGAGCATTGTTTCAGCTGCCTGTCATTTATGAAGATCTGCATGATGTGATTCCTGCACTGCAGAAAGAAGGAATGACTGTCATAGGAACCTCTTTACGGGAATCAAAAACAATGGATGAGATTCAAAAGGAGAAGATCGCCATTGTATTGGGAAATGAAGGACAGGGAGTTCATGAGGATATCATTCAGCTTTGCGATGCTGCTGTCAGGATTGAAATGAACGGATTTGAATCTTTGAATGTCGCTGTAGCCGGCGGTATTCTGATGTATCATTACAGAAAGAAATAAAAAAAGGTAATCCTAGTACCAGCCATAGGAGAACCTTTTTTCATTTGGAACAACTTGTGATGCTTTGACAGACATACTGTCTACACGGATAAATCTGCCGTCTCCTTTTTCAACTGCGGCAAGGAAGCTGTCAATATCTTTTTCCTCA
>JAFYCG010000073.1 GCA_017539825.1 Solobacterium sp.
GATCTCTGCGGCAAAAAACCAGGGTGTGGATGAACTTGTCAAACATGCATATCATGTGGCAAAGAATCAGGAAAAACCGACAAGACAGGATTTCTGTGATATGAGTGATCATGGCGGTGCGGTTCATAGAAGCCTGCATGCAGTGATACATTTAATTGCAGACCATGCGGAAAGAGCAAATCTTCCGATTCGCTTTGCGGCATCCAAGGTACTTGAAGGAGATCAGCTGATTATCGATCAATTGCAGCTAGAGCAGAATGAATTGGAAATGCTGGAACATATTGTTTTACAGATGGAAAAAGAACGTGGCTTGGATCGCAGTGCTTCCATAGCGGATATGCGCTTTACCTATATTTACAAAGTCTGTGATCAATGTGTCATCAAGCCGGAAACCAGCAAGGAACAGGTGCGCAGCCAGCAGATTGATTCACTACTGACAGGTAAATATACAGCTATACCGATGTTTATTCTGATTATGGGCATTGTCTTCTATCTGACATTTGCATTGATCGGACCGTTTTTACAGGATCTGTTGGCACTGGGTATTGAGAAGATTGCAGGAGCAGTGGAATCTGTCATGCTTTCAACAAACGTCAATCCTGCGGTACAGAGTTTAATCATGAACGGCATCTTTGAAGGTGTAGGCAGTGTATTAAGCTTTTTACCGATCATTGTCATCATGTTCTTCTTCCTGTCCATGTTAGAAGACAGCGGATATATCGCTAGAGTTGCCTTTGTGATGGATAAGATGTTACGTAAAATCGGTTTGTCAGGAAGAAGCATCGTACCTTTGTTAATTGGTTTTGGATGTACGGTGCCTGCGGTCATGTCTACAAGAACACTCCCAAGTGAAAGAGACCGTAAGATGACCATTCTGTTAACACCGTTTATGTCCTGTACGGCAAAATTACCGATTTACGGTTTCTTCATCAGTGTATTCTTTCCAAAGTCAAGCTGGTGGCTGATGACAGCCTTATATCTTCTGAGTATCTGTACGGGAATACTGGTTGCATTGGTATTCAAGAAAACATTGTTTAAGGGTGAAGCTGTACCGTTTGTTATGGAATTACCGAATTACCGTCTTCCGAGCATGAAGAATGTCATGCAGCTGCTTTGGGAAAAATCGAAAGATTTCTTACAGAGAGCTTTCTCTGTTATCCTGATTGCGACAATTGTGGTATGGTTCTTACAGACTTTTGATTTCCATCTGAATCTTGTGGAAAATTCCCATGACAGTATTCTGGCCAGTGTAGCCGGATTGCTGGTACCATTCATGAAACCTGTAGGACTGGGAGACTGGAGAATTATCACTTCTTTGATTTCCGGTTTTATGGCAAAGGAAAGTGTTGTCTCCATTATGGAAGTATTGTTTGCCTCATCTGAAGGATTAGCTTCCTTAATTACACCGTTAACTGCTGCATCTATGCTGGTATTCAGTTTATTGTATACACCCTGCGTAGCAGCAATTGCCTCCATTAAAAGAGAGCTTGGGTCCGGATGGGCATTGTCAGTTGTGTTCTTCCAGATCGGTATTGCCTGGATTGCCGCACTCATTGTCAGGCTGATTGGCATGGGCTTAGGATTATAAATAAGAGTGAAAACGAAAAGATACCATGTGCATATAAAATAGCACATGGTATCTTTTTATACTTTTTATACTTTGAAAATATTTTTATACTTTTTATACTTTTAATGTTTATTTTGGGTAATTCCCTGATTGTATAAATAGCCAGAGAAATGGAAATGATAAAGCCAAACATTGCTGTCAGAGGCACACCATGTATATCCGTTGTGTATAAAATGCATGATCCGCTGAAAAGAACACAGGAAAATATAGCTGATATCAGAAGCTTTCATATATGGTTCAGGCCTGTGATCATATTATCATAACCGATCAATCCGGTACATAATCGCAGGTAATGAATCAATGCCTTTAACTGTAAGAATAATCGTTGTCATCATCGTTTTTTTTTAGGGGGGTCAAGCGGGAAGCATTATTTCAGTTTATGAATGAACAAAAAGAGCCGACTGTCAGACAACTGTACTCTCGTGCCTGGTTTAATCGTTCAACCTTTTAACGTCACTATCAGGATATCCCGGATATGATGGAGACGATAGAAAGAGAATTGCAAAAGGGATTGGGTATTACCATGTATGCCGATTCAGATGTACAATGCGATCTGATGAAACGCATGGTACGTTACATTGGTGAGTATCGGCGATTCTATTGCACCTTTTTGCAGAAGCATGCAGATTATTCTTTTACAGCGGGTATACAGACCATCTGGAATAACAGTGTACGACAGCGTCTGAGAGCCCGGAAGAAGTGTGGAACAGGGAATTGTTCAGCTTGATGATTTGCGTCGAAGCGCAATGCGTATCCTGCCGATCATCCGTAATAATACCGTTCTGGAAAGCCGCTGATCCGATATGAAAAGACAGCATACGCGCTGTCTTTTGTTTTGTGTTGTTATTTTGTGGATTCAATGATAAAGATTGTCAGCAGTCAAATGTGTATACTTCGGCAACATCCAAATGATCGTGTCCCCAGTCTTCTGTTTTTGTCAGCAGGTATTGAAATCCATTCTTTATAAGGCAACGTGCGGAAGCTTTATTATCAGGAATTACATGAGCAGTGACCAGTTCAACTTTTGTGTTGTTTCGAATATATTCCAATAAAATACTGACACAAGCAGAAGCTATGCCTCTGCCCCAGTATTCTGATCTGAGTCTGTAACCGATAGAGATTACTTTGCCTGACGGTTTAAAGTCATAGAGTTCTGCAAGGCCGATCAGAACATCCGGATTGTGTTTTTCAAAAATACCCAGGATGCATTGTCTGTCTTTCCATAGATCCAATTCCCGAATGGTTTTTAATGCTTCTTCCGGTGTACCTTGCAGTTCTATGAGAAAAGATGGCTCAAAGCGATAAACACATTGATCATTTCTTAAAAGAATCAGATCTTTCAGGTCCTGTTCTTTAAGGCTGCGAAGTATCAGTCTGTCATTTTCTATTTTGATAAAGCTCATAAACATCCTTTGATAAATATCTATTGTTGAATCTATGATATATCAGCACAGACAGTAAAGACAATTCTATATATGATGATTTTCATGGAAATAAAAAATATACCCGTGAAGGGTATATTACAGACAATCTGCGATCATTTCTACAACAGTAGGATGCGGATGAACAACTTCCTTCAGTTCGGATACAGTCATCTTTTTCTGAATGGCTACTGCCAGTTCCGCGATGATGTTTGTTGCATCCGGACAGATTAACTGTGCACCGATGATCTGATTTGTTTCCTTGTTGACGACAAGTTTGACATAGCCGTTTTCACTTTGTTCAATCAGACATTTGCCATTAGCGCCTGTCAGTGTTTTCTTTGAAACAACAGGAATACCTTGTTCCTTGGCTTGTGTTTCTGTTAATCCGACAGAAGCAATTTCCGGTGTTGTATATACACAGGAAGGAATGATCGATTCATCCTTTGTCTTTTCCTTGTTCAAAATGACATCAATAACATTTTCCGCCTGTGCCATAGCTACATGAGCAAGCTGAATGGTATTGGCTCTGCAGTCACCGATCGCATAGATGTTTTCAACAGAAGTACGATAGTTTTCATCAGTGACAATACCTCTGTTGATTTCCAGAGTGATTCCCTTGCACAGGTTATCTGTATTTGCTTTTCTGCCTGCTGCACAGAGTACCTGGTCTGTTTCAACGGTGATGTCTTTACCGTTTTTATCCTGATAGGAAACAATGTATTTTTCTTCTGCTTTTGCAATCTTTTTGACAGAAGCTTTGGTGATGATTTCCGCACCTTGTTTCTTTAAGAACATGTTTAATCTTTGCGCAAGTTCTTTATCCATATTCGGCAGAAGGTGATCAGCCATTTCCAAAATGGTGACTTTCTTTTTTAAGCCAAGATAAACACTGGCAATTTCCACACCGATAACACCACCGCCGATAATTGTCAGATGATCATATAACGGACAGTCATTTTCAAGGATATCATCCGAAGTAATTGCATTTTCAATGCCTTCAATCGGCGGGATGGATACCTTGGAACCTGTGCAGATCAGGATGTTTTCAACTTCGTAGGTTTCTTCATTACAGGAAATTGTATGATTTCCTGTAATGGAAGCTTCTCCCTGTACAACCGTGATTTTCTTTGCCTTTAAGCCTTTTTCCACACCGGTACGTAAAGCAGTGACTGTTTCTGTTTTATGATCCAGGATCTTTGTGTAGTCATATGTCATTTCGGCTGAGATGCCGCACTGTGCCATCTTTTCCAGAGAGGCATACTGATTGGCACTGTGGAGAAGGCTCTTTGTCGGAATGCATCCTCTGTTCAGGCATGTTCCGCCGATTTTGTTTTTTTCAAATAAGATAACGGAAAGACCGTTTTCTACTGCTTTAAATGCAGCGGTATAACCGCCCGGTCCTCCGCCGATAATCGCAAGCTGATATTGCATAGTTGTTAATCCTTTCCAAGAAGCAGGTCAATGATGTCTTTTTCCTCTTTGGTTTGTGCAAGAGCGTATAAAGAATCATTGTGTTCTTTGTGTAAGAGTTTCTTTGGCAGCTGTTCAAGAAGATCCGTTTGTAGTGCATCCGTATAGATGCATAATTTGGATAATCTGTTATCCTGCAGTGAATAGTGAATGGCTGTCATTCCCCATGGATATTTCTTTTCCTTTGAGAAGTCGTATTTTTCCTGTTTGTCATAAATCCGGGATGGATCACTGTATTTCTTTTCAAGAAGATGCATCTTTTCCGGATTCAGATCTTTTTCATAGATGCATGTTGCAATACCCTGATAGACTTCTTCAAAAACTTCTTTCAGTTTTTCCTTTAACATGGGAATGGTTAAAGAAGGCAGGATATCGATCAGATTGACCGTTCTGCTTTTTACCGATTTGACATTGTGTGATGCAAGCTTCTGTTTTGATACATGCAGATATTTGGTAAGGGCATCTGGATCAACATTGACCATGATGGTTCCATGGTGATAACTGTTGCCCTTGGTGTGGTAATAGGCATGGCCTGAGAATTTGCATCCGTTGATGGTCAGATCGTTTCTTCCGTTGATCTCGGCTTGTATACCGAGTTTATTTAATGCCAGAAGGATAACCTGTGTCTGTTTTTGTACATCAAATGATTTTTCATTCATGATGAAGGTAAAATTCAGATTACCGGTATCATGGTATACCGCTCCGCCTCCGGAGAGTCTTCTGACAAGATGACCGTTATCTTCTTGTAAAGCTTCGATATTGACTTCATTTGATGAGCTCTGGTTTTTCCCGATGACAACCGTCTTTTCATTCTGCCAAAGATATAAGAGCACAGAATCAGCAGGAAGAGTATCCAATAGATACTCTTCCAGTGCCAGATTATAATAAGGATTTAAAGATTCTGTTTCTATGTAATAGAGATTATTCATTTTCAAATGAATAACGCAGAACCGGTTTTCTTGCGGCAGTTACCTCATCCGGTCTGCCGATCATGCAGTTGTGCGGTGCCTGATGGAGATATTCAGGATCTTCGTCAGCCATCTTTCTGAGCTTGATGAAGATTTCTGCAGCTTCATCCAGTGTTTCCCTGCTCTCTGTTTCCGTTGGCTCAAACATCAGAGCTTCATGAACGATTAACGGGAAGTACATTGTCGGAGGATGGATACCGTAATCCAGACTTCCTTTGGCAATGTCCATTGCACTGACACCTGTTTCATGCTTGAGTTTTTCAAGTGACAGAACAAATTCATGCATGCAGATTTCATCATACGGCAGATCGTAGTATTCCTTCAATCTGTTCATCAGATAGTTGGCATTTAATACCGCATTGGAGCTTGCTTCGATAATACCTTCTCTGCCTAAGGATTTGATATATGTTAAAGCTTTAACGACAACTAAGAAGTTTCCATAGAAGCTTCTGACCTGTCCCATGGTCTTTTCCGGTGTTTTGAAGAAGTATGTGCCGTCTTCTTTTTTCATGACGATCGGGGAAGGCAGGAAATCCTTTAAGAATGCCTTGCATCCTACAGGACCTGATCCAGGTCCTCCTCCGCCATGCGGTGTGCCGAATGTCTTATGGAGATTCAGATGGACACAGTCAAATCCCATGTCACCGGGTCTCACTCTTCCCATGATAGCGTTGAGGTTTGCACCGTCGTAGTAACATAAACCGCCTGCTTCATGAATGATTTTTGTGATTTCCAGAATATTCGGATCAAACAGACCCAGTGTATTCGGATTTGTCAGCATCAATCCTGCTGTATCCGGACCTACCGCTTTTCTGAGTTCATCAAGGTCTACACCACCCTGTGGATTGGAAGGGACATTGATGACTTTGAAACCAGCCATAACAGCACTTGCCGGATTGGTTCCGTGAGCTGAATCAGGAACGATGATATTGACTCTTTCCGTATCATTTCTGCTCTGGTGATATTTTCTGATTAACAATAAACCGGTGTATTCACCATGAGCACCTGCTGCAGGCTGGAATGTCATATCATCCATGCCTGTGATTTCATCTAACAGCTGTTTTGTCTCATAGAGAACTTCCAGTGCACCCTGAACGGATTCTTCCGGCTGAAGCGGATGAATTCCGGTAAAACCGGACAGAGAAGCGATCTCTTCATCGATCTTCGGGTTGTACTTCATTGTACAGCTGCCTAACGGATAGAAACCGTCATTAACACCGTGTGTCTGTTTTGCAAGCTCTTTATAATGTCTGGAAAGATCGGTTTCACTGATCTCAGGAAGACGTAAAGGTTCTTTTCTGAGAAGGGAATCGTCAAAGGATACACATTCCACTTCACAAGGAGGAATGAGATTCATTGCTCTGTCTGTTTTGGAACGTTCAAATAAGAGTTTCATTACAGTACCTCCTTGATGGTGTTAACCAGCTGATCCATTTCCTGTTTGGTATTCATTTCCGTGCAGCACCAGAGGATGTTGTCACCGACAGGCAATCCGCCGAGAATGCCTCTTAAGGATAATTTCTTGATCAGTGTGTTCGGATTGACAGGGCATGTCATGAGGAATTCATTGAAGAATTCTTTATCGCTGACAAGCTCGAAACCTTCGATTTTCTTTAATTCCGATGCAAGATAATGCGCATTGGATGCACTGTTGCATGCAACCTGTTTTAATCCTTTCGGGCCTACAGCTGCACAATAAACAGAAGCAGTCATCGCACATAAAGCTTCATTGGAACAGATATTGGAGGATGCTTTTTCTCTGCGGATATGCTGTTCACGAGCCTGAAGTGTTAAGACATATGCACGATTGCCGTTGTGATCTGTTGTTTCACCGACAATTCTTCCCGGCAGTTTGCGCATCATATCTTTTGTGGCTGTCATGATGCCAAGGTATGGTCCGCCATAACCTAAAGGAAGGCCTAAAGGCTGTCCTTCAGCTACACAGATATCTGCATTGCATTCACGGGCATTCTTTAATACAGCTAAGGCAATCGGATTTGTATGCATGATGACCTTGGCTTTATGCTCATGTGCCAGTGCACTGATTGCAGGGACATCTTCAATAATGCCGTAGAAATTAGGTGACTGTACAAGAACACCGGCAACAGTATCATTCAGTTTTTCTTTCAGATCATCCAGGTTCATGGATAACTGATTGGATTTTACCGTAATCAGATTAACGTTTCTGCTTTCACAGTATGTTTCAATAACGGTTCTGATCTGCGGATTGATTGTATCTGCAATTAAGACATCACTTCTTTTTCTTTCCTGTACCATGAAGATAGCTTCGGCAGCAGCAACTGCACCGTCATAAACAGAGGCATTGGAAACATCCAGTCCTGTTAATTCACACATCTGTGTCTGGTATTCAAAGATGGACTGAAGAACACCCTGTGAGATTTCTGCCTGGTATGGTGTATAAGCTGTCAGGAATTCTTCCTTGGATGTGATGCTTTTGACAATTGCATGAATGTAATGGTTGTATGCACCTGCTCCTCTGAAGATATGCTTGTAAACCATGTTTTTATCGGCTTTGGACTGCATATCTCTTGATACTTCAAATTCGCTTTTTCCTTCAGGAATGTGCAATTCCTTCAGTCTTGCTTCTTCAGGAACGGAAACATATAAGTCATCCAGGGATTCCATTCCCATTGTTTGAAGCATCTCTTTTTGTTCAGAAGGCGTATTGACTACATAGCCTGACATGATTATTCCTCTTCTTTGCAAACCTGTTCGTAAGCTTCAGCGTCCAATAATTCTTCTGTATCTGTTACATCGGCAACCTTGATCAGCCATGCGTTGTAGCAGTCTTCATTGATTGCTGCAGGATTGTCTAACAGTTCTTCATTGATTTCAACAACTTTACCTGTAACAGGAGAATAAACATCACTGACTGCTTTTACGGATTCAACATCGCTGAATGTTTCACCGGCTGTGACTTCATCATCTACTTCCGGAAGATTGACGAATACGATATCACCCAATGCATCCTGTGCATAATCGGAAAGACCGATTGTGAAAATACCATCTTCTTCCTTAACCCATTCATGTGTCTTTGTATATTTTAATTCTGTTGGATAATTCAGCATACTTGTACCTTCCTTTCTCTATTTCTTTCTGCTGTAAAACGGTAACGGAATCACTTTTGCTTTGATTCTCTTTCCTCTGACATCGACTTCAACGATTGTATCAAGAGCGCTATATTCTTTGTCGATCAGTGCCATAGCAACTGCCTTCTTAATGTACGGGCAGTGTGTGCCGCTGGTTGTATGGCCGATCTTCTGATCATTGACATAGATATCCTGGTGTTCTCTTAAGATACCGCGGTCAACAACTTCGAGACCTACTCTGGTGATCTTCGGTTCACCTCTGTTGACGAGTGCTTCTTTGCCGACGAAGTCTTCCTTGTTCATCTTTACCGCAAAGTTCAAACCTGTTTCAAGAGGAGAAATCACATCATCCATCTCATGACCGTAAAGCGGCATTGCTGCTTCAAGACGCAATGTATCTCTTGCACCTAAGCCACAAGGAATTAAACCGAATTCTTCACCGGCTTCTCTGAGTGTTCTCCAGAGTTTTTCACCGTTTTCTGCAGCTGTGTAGATTTCATATCCGGCTTCACCGGTATAGCCTGTAAAGGAGATCATGCAATCCATTCCGTTGATGACGACCTTCTCTATAGCCGTATAGTTCTTCTTTGGAATGCATTCATCCGGTAACAGTTTGGAAATAATGTCATATGCCTTAGGTCCCTGCAGAGCAAGCTGTGCAAGTGTATCGGAAATGTCTTCGATTTCTGTTCCCGGAAGAACATGTTCCTTCATGAAAGCGAAGTCCTTGTGTCTGTTAGCAGCATTGACGACGACAAAATAATAATCTTCCGCAAATTTGTAGACGATTAAGTCATCTACACATCCGCCGTTTTCATTACACATGACAGAATATCTGACTCTGCCAATGTTCATGTTTGTAAAGTCATTGGTGAGCATATGGTTTAAGGAAGCTAATGCGGTTTCCCCTTTAAATGTTACTTCTCCCATGTGGGAAACATCGAATAAGCCACATGCTTCTCTGACTGCCATGTGTTCTTTAATGACACCTGTCTTGTACTGAACAGGAAGAAGATATCCCGCAAAAGGAACAATCTTTCCGCCTTCTTCAACATGGATGTCATAAAGAGGTGTTTTTAAGTCCATGATATACTCCTTTCTTTTCGGATGAAAAAATAAAGACAGGATAAAAATCCTGCCTCTGTATCTTACCTGAAAGATTCTCCCGATGGGATTGCTTCGTTGGTGCTTACGCTCTCCAGAGTTTGTCCGAAAACGGTCCTTTTGCCTGAGAGTTCTTGCTTCCCCTTCGGCGCTGTAGATCAGTCTCTCCCGGTTTCTTCATCCAAATCTTTACTTTTTCGCAATCACATTATACATCATTTCATTATAAAAATGTGAAAAGGTTTTCCGATGAAACGATGAATGGGAAAAAACAGAATCCGTATTTATCAGAAAAAACAAGAAATGAAAAATTTTCATAAAATAATTATATTCATGCATGTCAGAACCTAAAAAAATGCAGTTTTATCCATTATTTTTTATATATTTATTGTATATAATGACTCTATCTTCGTAAACGTGTTTTATGACGGAAAATTTTGGCAGAATTCCGCTTGAAAACATGTGTTATAGAAATGGGGGAAAACTACAATGAAAAAGTGGATCAGTTTATTGACCAGCTGTCTTTTGGTACTATCAAATTTCAGAGTGCCTGTTAAAGCAGCAGGGATTTCAACCGGTCAGACAAATTCCGAGGTGAACTTCAGCCTGGTTCTTGGTCGTGCAGTTGAATATGGTATCGTTGCAGATACATATGAGCAGAAGAACCATCAACAGACGAATTTCGCTGTCAAAACATACATGAACACAGGGCAGATTAATGGTGAACCTGATCTGTCCGGAACACATGATGTTCCATATCAGATCGGAGAAATCAAAGCCAACAAACTTCGCTTTGGTACAAGTACATATCAGGGACAAAAGGTTCAATATGATGTTTATCTGCCGAAATCATATGAGAGCAATATTAATAACTATATACAGATTGACGGTGGTGGACATAACACAGTTAAACTGATATATGAATCAGAGAATACAATGACTCTATATGAGTATAAAGACTATAAGAAAAGTAA
>JAFYCG010000074.1 GCA_017539825.1 Solobacterium sp.
AAGGAAAGGGAAAAGAAGATATCAGCGGTGATGATAACACCTATGATCATACAGACATTATAGCTGTCAACGATCAGGAAGTAACAATAAAAGGAAATGAGGATCTGTATCATCTGGCTGTATGGACAACAGATGATTACAGTTATTCCGTATACAGTGATAAAGGATTAACACTTGATCAATTCAAAGAATTGATTCAACAAATTCAGTGACAGAAAGGGATGTTTTAAACGGAACATCCTTTTTTAGCATAAAAATTCAGAATAATAGAATTCTGTATGTATTTCCTTTACAATGTATTTCATGAAACAGAATGACCGTAAATCCATTATCATGAATATTGCAGCTGTGCTGATCTTCGGAACGATCGGTATCTTCAGAAGGTATATACCGCTTTCTTCTTCCTTTCTTGCTTTTTCAAGAGGCATACTGGGTGGTTTGTTTATTCTTTTCTATGTCATACTGACAAAGAAAAACACAGGAGAAAAGCTTCCTGTGAAACAGTTTTTGTGGCTTGCAATGACCGGAGCGGTTATGGGGATAAACTGGATTCTCTTATTTGAAGCTTACAATTATACAACCGTTGCCGTAGCGACACTTTGTTACTACATGCAGCCGACGATTGTCATGCTGGTATCACCAATCCTGTTTAAAGAAAAACTTACCAAGAAAAAAGGATTATGTACATTGCTAGCAATTATCGGGATGGTTCTGGTTTCCGGGGTATTAGACCAGTCTGCAGGTGTTAACTTAAAAGGTGTTGTCCTTGGTCTTGGCGCAGCGGTCTTTTATTCCGGTGTTGTCATCATGAATAAGAAGATCTATGGGGTTGATGCCTATCAGAAGACAATTGTTCAATTGTTTTCCGCAGGTATGGTGATGATTCCGTATCTTTTTCTGACAAATGGTTTTGGCTTTGAGGGACTACAATTTTCTTCCATAGTATTATTGCTGATTGTGGGTCTTGTCCATACCGGTATAGCGTATGTGTTATATTTCGGCAGCATGGATGGATTAAGGGCACAATCTGTTGCTTTACTGAGCTATATTGATCCTGTATCAGCGTTGTTATTTTCTGCGTTTTTATTAAGAGAGCCGTTAAGTCTTCTGAATATCATCGGTGCTGTTTTGATTATCGGTTCGGCAATGATCAGTGAATTGGGGGAATCAACGAATAACTAAGAAATACCTGTGTTTACTTACCGGTAATTTAATGGTAGTATTTTAGTAAACTTGTTTACCGGAGGTGGATATGGCAACAATACAGGATATTGCAGAAGCAGTAGGGATATCGAAAGCCGCAGTTTCAAGAATTTTAAATCACAAAGGATCTTTTAGTGAAGAAACAATACTGAAAGTTAAAATGGAAGCAGAACGGTTAAACTATAAAGTACCAAGTAATGCAAACGATACAGTGTCAGAAGATCCGAAAATGATTGCAGCAGTATTCCCTGCTACCTATAGTCCGTATTTCGGTGTATTAGCGTCTTTGTGTGAACAGGAAGCTTATCAATACGGATATAATCTTATGCTTTGCGGATCTTTATTTAATAATAAGAGAATAGAAGAAGTATTTGACAGCCTGAAGAAAAAAAGGGTTTCCGGTATTATTCTTGGAGGATTTGCGGATAGTGATTATCTGAAAGATTTTTCGCAGCTTCCTTTAATTACTGTGGGATATCAATGGGATGAACGGATTACATCTGTTTCTTCTGACAGTTATTCGGCAGGTGTTCTTGCGGCAAGACATTTATTAAATAAAGGATGTAAAAGGCCATTGTATATATCCGCATATTCATATGGCTTAAAATATGATGTCAGATATCATGGATACAGGGATACATGTGCAAAGGAAGGAATTCATGTAAAAGCATATTACTGCGAAAGACATTCAATCGATAAAGAAACATTAAATGGTATTGTTACGCAGATGCTTTTGGAAAATCCTGATGCGGATGCATTATTTGCGGAATCGCAGACAATTTCTTTGACATGTCTGAAAATCATGTTGCAGATGGGATACAAGATACCTGAAAAAATGAGGGTTATAGGCTATGGAAATACCAATTCTATTGATTACTGCATTCCGGAAATGACATATATTAAAGAAAACACAAAAGAAATTGCCAGAAGAACAGTATCAACAATTGTAGAAATGATTGAAGGAGAGACCAAACAAGCACCGCAAAACATCAAAATACCTGTTTCCATACAGATCGGACAAACAGCATAAACAGATAAATACCGCAAAAAGCGGTATTTTTAGTTAAATTTAGTAAATTCATTAAAAATATTTACTAAAAGTGTTGACTTTTTAAGTAAACTTGTTTACTATATTAGTGCAAACAAAAAGATATACTGATCTAAAAGGAGGAAAACATGGGAAAGTATACAGACCTCGCAGATGCGATTATTGAAAATGTCGGTGGTAAAGAAAATATTACAAATCTTGTACATTGTGTTACCCGTCTTCGGTTCAATTTGAAAGATAAGACGAAGATAAATGAAGAAGAAATACGGAAATTAAAAGTATTCGGTACAAACTGGTCCGGAGAACAGTTTCAGATTATTATCGGGAATGAAGTTCACGATGTATATTCAGAAGTCTGTTCCAGGGCAGGAATTGCAGAAAAACCATTAGTCGGAGAAGAAGAACCGGCTGTCAAAAAAAAGAAATCGCTGAAAGAAATCGGAGAAGCTGTTCTGGACGGATTGTCTGGTTGCTTAACACCGATTATCCCGTTAATCATCGGATCTTCCATGTTTAAAATGATTATTGCGTTATTCGGACCGATGGGTTCCAATATCCTTCAGGAAGGCTCTCATTTATATACATTAATTAATGTTGCAGGTGATGCAGGTTTCTTCTTTCTCCCTGTAGCTACAGCATATACAGCTGCAAAGAAGTTTAACAGTTCAATCATGAATGCGTTGTTGTTATCGTTTATCATGATCCATCCTACATGGGCAGCAATGACAGGCGAAGCATTCAGTGTCTATGGAATCCCTGCCACAATTCAATCATACGGAAGTACAATTCTTCCTTCAATTCTCTCTGTATTTGTGATGGGTTATGTGGAAAAAGCAATCAATAAGATTCTTCCGAAATCATTGAACCTGGTATTCTCTACAGCTTTGACGATTGCGATTATGCTTCCGATTACGTTATGTGTGCTTGGTCCTGCCGGAAACTTCTTTGGTGCTTATATCAACATCTTCTTGACAAATCTGCAGAAATGGTTCGGTCCTCTTGGCGTAGCGGTTATCGCTGCATTATACGGATTCCTTGTACTCACAGGTATGCATACGATTCTTGTAACTACGGTTATGATCAGCATCTCTACTACTCCCGATCCATATCTGATCGGTGCATTATGGTGCTGGATTACTGCAGTACTTGCTATTCCTCTTGCGATCTTCCTCAAAGCTAAGAATTCAGATACAAAAGCTTTAGCACTGACATGTCTTACAGCCGGATTAACTGCAGGTGTCAGTGAACCGACATTGTTCGGACTTGTCGTCAGATTTAAAAGACCGCTTCTTACAATGAGCCTAGGCGCAGCTGCAGGCGGACTGGTCAGCGGTATTCTGGGAACACCATGTACCAATCTATTATGTATGTTCTCAAACTTCCTCGGTATTATCGGCTGGGTAACTACTGCTCCTTCAAACGTACTGATTCACTGGATCATTTCCATTATAATATCCTTTGTAGTGACGTTTATTCTGACATATAAATGGGGTTATACGCCGGAAATGGATGCAATGTAAAGAAAGGAAACAAAAAGATGAAATGTGATGTTATTAAGATGAATGAAGAGGGAACTTCCCTTCTGTATACATATATCCTTGATCCGGAGATCTCCTTCGGTGTAAAGAGAAAATGGCCTGCAATGATCGTTGTCCCGGGCGGCGGTTATCTGATTACCGCTACAAAGGAAGGAGAAGCTGTGGCTTCTCAATTCCTTGCCAGAGGTTTCAGCTGCTTTGTCTTAAGATACAGCACATATCTGAAAAGCAGAGAAGAGTTATTAAAACAAAATCCGGGATTTGATGAAAATGCACATTATCCTGCCCAGCAGTTACAGCTGATGGAGGTCATTCATCTGATTAAGGAACATGCGGAAGAATGGAATATTGATACAGATGCAGTATATGCATGCGGATTTTCAGCAGGCGGTCATGTTATTGCGAGTGTAGCGGCACATTGGAATGATTCGGTATTTACGGAACAATTATCCTTTAAACCTGAAAAAGATGAATTAAAGCTTAACGGGTGTGTATTGGGGTACCCGATGGTTGTAGGTAATCTCAGGCCATATATGGAAAAGACAAAAGACATGCCGGGAAATATTCTTTCTCAGATTGATATGATTGAAACATGTCTTTACAGACATACTGATCCGACCGAAGAAGAATACGAAAAATTGACAATCAAAAATTATGTTACTGAAGATACAAGTCCGATGTTTATCTGGCATACAACAGAAGATATTGTAGTGAGCTGTGAGGGTACATTGGAACTGGTAAAGACATTACATAAAAACAATGTTCCTTGTGAATACCATCTTTTCGGACACGGACCGCACGGACTAGCATGTGCAAATCGTTATTATGCAAAAAATAAACAGGAAATTGATGAAGAAATTGCTTTATGGCTTCCGCTCGCAGAAAACTGGTTAAAGAGGATGATGGAGAACGAAAATGAAAAGAGAAGATCTGACAATCTTTGAGTATCGTCTTGGAAAAGAAATTAAATATACCGATATTGTTAAAAAGGAGAGAGCGTTAAAAAGAACGCAAAAAATCAGCTATTATGCAGAAAACATCGGATATATTGACGGCTATATTTACAGGCCTGGAAACAGTAAAAATGAAATATTACCGGTCATATTTAACTTCCATGGCGGAGGAATGGTACTGGGATATTGTGAACAGGATGGTGAATATTGTCAGTTGATAGCGGATCTTGTACATGCAGCAGTTGTCAATGTCGATTATCCGTTAGCTCCTGAATATAAATATCCGTTGCCGGTAGAAGGAACATATTCTTTTCTGGAACAATTTATGGAAGATACTTCTGCCTATCATATCTCCAATACAGGTATTTCCTTCATGGGACATAGTGCAGGAGGATATCTGGCAGCATCTCTTTGTGTCATGAATGCAGAAAAAAGAAAACTGAATATCCGGGCTATGGCTTTGAATTATCCGTTATTGTCACAAAAGGAAGATCCTTCCGAAAGACCTGCAGAAGATCCGTCTAAGGCTATTTCCTTAAACCGCATGCAACAATATTTTCACTGGTATTTCAATAATCCTTCAGAGGCTGATGAATTGTTAGCTTCACCGGGAGATGCAGATGCAACCTTTTTTCCTCCGACATTGATCAATGCAGCATCCTATGATTCACTCTGTGCGGAGGAAACCGAATTTGCTAATAAATTACATTGTGCAAATATAGAGACAGAATTCTATCTGTATCAGGGATGTATGCACGGATTTACCCACAGCTGCTTTGATGAATATGATGCGGAAAATGCATCGCTGTCATGGGAAAAAACGGCAGCTTTCTTAAGGAGGCATGTATGAAACAGATTCTTCTCAGAGCGGATGATCTTGGCTATTCGGAAGCTGTTAATTACGGATTGGCTAAAGGATGTTTAGGTTTGCCTGTCAGTATCGGTTTGATGATGAATATGCCTGCTGTAGAACATGGCTATAGCTTGATCAAAGATAAGGGTTATTGCCTTGGTATTCATACAAATATTTCTGTAGGCTCGCCTGTATGTGAACCGGAAGAAGTTCCGAGTCTTGTTGAAGCGGATGGTACGTTTCATTCTTCGAAAAGTTTTCGTTCCGCAAAAGCGGAACTGGTAACTCTTGAAGACGTAGAAAAGGAAACAGAAGCCCAGATAAAAAAATTTATCTCTATGACCGGCAGAGAACCGGAGTACCTGGATGTACACGCTGTATTCAGCATGAACTTTTTAAAAGGCGTAATGAATGTTGCACAGAAGTATGGAATTCCATGTTCAACCTTACCGATCGGTAAAGAAACAATGCCGGTAGGAAACAAAGAAGTCAAACTGCATATAAACGGATCAAATGAAAAGTCTTTGTATGACATAATTGATTCTTTGTGTGATACAGATTGCATGATCCTTGTATTCCATCCCGGTTATGTGGATAAGACAATCATGGAAACATCTTCCGTGAATATTCAAAGGGTATATGATACGGATCTGATGCAGAGTGAAGTGTTTCATTCATTTAAAGGTGTGGAGTTGATCACATATCGTGATCTGAAAGGATAAGAAAATGGGACTGTTTGACGTATTTAAAAAGAAAGAAGAAAGCATTACTGTAGATGATACGGATATTGTTGCGATGGCAGACGGAGAAATGATTGATGTTTCAACAGTATCAGACCCGGTATTTGCCCAAAAGATGATGGGTGAATCTGTTGCTTTTAAATATAATAGTGATAAAGTAACAATCTGTTCACCGGCAAATGGCAAACTGAGTGTAGTATTCCCCACAGGACATGCATTCGGATTGACGATGAAAGATGGAACAGAATTACTGGTCCATATCGGTATTGACACTGTCAGTGCAAAAGGAAACGGATTCAAAACACTGAAAAAACAAGGAGATACTGTAAAAGCAGGAGATCTGATTGTTGAAGCAGACATTAAAAAGCTGTCACAAAAATATGATATGCCGGTCATGCTGATTGTAACCAACAGTAATGATCATCCGGTGAAATTCATAGAACCCTGTATGGTCAAAAAAGGACAGATTATCAACAACTGAAACAGAAGAAATTCTGTTTTTTTTAAGAATAAACTGTCTTCTATTGACTATGGATTTTCATATGCTAATCTAAAAGCAGAGAAACCCCTACCGGAAAGGATAGCCTATGACACTGTTAAATACAGATAATATAAAAGAAGAAATCACAGTAACTGATACGGATATAGTCTCCATGGCAGACGGAGTATTATGTGATATAGCGGATGTAGGAGATCCTGTATTTTCTCAGAGTATTATGGGTGAATCTGCAGCCTTCAGCTATGAGGATGATACGGTTACAATTTGTTCACCCGCAAACGGTATACTCAGTGTTTTATATCCTAACGGACATGCATTCGGGATAACGATGAAGGATGAAACAGAACTGTTGATCCATATTGGTGTTGATACAAACGACGCAAAGGGAGATGGATTTACGGTATTAGGAAAAAAACAGGGTGATATCGTAAAAGCAGGTGAACCCATTGTAGAAGTGGATATGGAAAAGTTATCGAAAATCTATGATATGCCGGTCATGCTGATAGTGACCAACAGTAAAGATCATCCGGTAAAATTCATAGAACCCTGTACGGTAAAAAAAGGACAAAAGATCAATATATAAGAATAACAGGAATCTGATGAAAGATTCCTGTTTTACATTACTTCAGTTTTTTCTGTATATTTTCAATTACCATTTCTATAGCTAAATAGAAACAGATCGCATCATCTAATAAATAAGGACTGTTTGAATGAGCGGCACTGGGTAGATAAAAGATGTGATCAACATGATTTTTTAAAGCGGTATTAACGTTCATTGTAAACAGAATGACACTGACTCTTCTTGATCTGAAGACATCCAGTATTTCTGTAAATGATTTCTGACCTGAAATGGAAAATACCATCAGCATATCCCCGGAACCCAGAATGTTTTTATAGTTGCTGAGGATACTGCTGTCGTTTGTATAGCTTGCATCAATATGATTTCTGCTTAATCTGAATGCCATTTGTTTGGCAGAATAACCGGAATGATCCATTCCGTAACACAATATACGTCTTGAATGTACAACAAGATCACCGATTGCAGATAATTCATTCATGTCTGTTTTCTCACGAAGCTGGGTAATACAGGATTGATAAACATCCAAAGCAGTAGTATCTGCAGACATATGATCTGATTTTGTAATTTCATACTCGCTGAGAACAGCTTTCTGAAAATCAGAGAAACCGGTAAACCCGAGTTTCTGACAGAAACGAATGACAGCACTTCTGGAGACATTGCATATATCTGCAATGTTGATGCTTGTATAACGCTGCAGATCATAGGGATATTGTAAGATATGATCTGCCAGTCTTCTTTCGTTTTTGGAAAAATCCGGTAATAATTCCTGTATGTGTTCTAAAACAGTCATATACGTCTCCTTTTTTTACAATATAATTATACCAGAATTGTTGCAAAAACGGACACATAATTAACTATATTCATATAAATAGAGAAGAAAATGCGCTAATTTTAAATAAAATGTTCAAAAATAAACAAAAAATATGCAACAAAGTGTTGCAAAAACGGACATAAGGTATTATACTAAGATCGTGGATAACATCTCAGAGTGAGAGAGGAAAGGGGATTGTAATGAAAAGTGAATCCATAAGCAACTGGGTACAAGAAAAATTAGTACCTGCTATCGCACAATTTACAAACACAAAATTCATTAAATGTATGCAGGAAGGTGTTGTCGCATGTATGAACGCAACCATGATCGGTTCGATCTTCATGTTACTGATGATTCCACCATTCCCGGCAACAGCTACAGGCGGCTTCGTTGATGCATGGAGAGCTTTCTCTGCAGCGAACGCAACATGGTTAAATCTCGGTTATCAGATCGGTCTGAACTGTGCCGGTTTCTATATCTTATTGGGTATGGTCAATGCGGTATGTAAACATGAGAATGCACCGGTTGTTAATAACCTCGTACTCTCCGTATTCTCTTATATCTGTTTGCAGTGTTCCTTCCTCGAAGGCGGCGGATTAGATATCGGTTTCTGGGGTGCTAAAGGCATGATGGCAGCACTCATCGTAGGTTACTGTGTTCCTGAATTGAATATTCTGTTTAAGAAAAGAGGCATCAAGATCAAAATGCCTGATTCAGTACCGCCGTTTATTTCTAACCAGCTGGAAGAAATGTTCTCCTCTGTAGGAACAGTCATTGTTGTCTTTGCGGTAAAGCTGATCTTCGCTTCCTTCGGAACAACACTCGGTGCTTTCGTTAATGGTTTATTCGCTCCGTTATTCAGTGCATCCGACTCACTCACAGCAGTATTGATTTACTGTATTCTTGTCCGTATTCTCTGGTTCTTCGGTCTCCATGGTAACAACATTGCCGGTGCCGTTGTTAACGTTGTATTGACACAGAACTTCGTCGCTAATGCGGAAGCAGTAGCAGCAGGCGGAAAGCCAACATATATCTTCAACTCTGCATTCCAGAACTGGACAACACAGGGTATCCTGTTCATCGTCATCGCTGTCATCCTTGTCGCAAAATCCGAACAGCTCAAAGCAGTATCCAAGGTTTCTCTTGCACCTGCACTCTTCAATATCGGAGAACCTACCACATTCGGTCTGCCGTTAATCCTGAACTTTGACATCTTCGTTCCTTATCTGATCGTCTTCGCACTCAACGGTGCAATTCCGTTCATGGCATGTAAGATGGGCTTCATGAACATTCCGTATGTTGATGTACCGTTCACTGTTCCGGCAATTATCAAAGTATTCTTACAGACAATGGACTTCCGTTCCATTATCGTATATCTTGTGAATGCAGTAGTCTGTGTTCTCATCATGATTCCTGCAATCAAGAAATATGACGCAAAACTTCTTGCTCAGGAAAAAGCAGAAGCAAATCAGTAAAGGAATAAAAATATGAATCTGTTGATCATCGGTCTTAAAATCGCATTACTTCTCAGCTGGTGTTTAACCATCATGGAAGTTGTAAAACTGTACCGGGAAGATACCGGTGTACAAATGAAATTTGACTGGCTGGCATATATGAATATTTCAGGAACAATCGGTTTAACCCTTGTTTCTCTGTTCGCTGTCATTCAAAACAACACATATGTATTCACCACAGGTCTGATCATCGTCACGATTATCATGGTATGGTTTTTGAAAGAAAGACTGATGATCGCAGGTGATCATAAAGCCATTCTCGGATCAAGAATGATTGATCTGAAAGACATCCGTAAAGTCTCTGCAAAATTTATGACATTGTATGTCGACACAAAACAAGGTACGATTAAGTTGTATGCACCTGTGACAGAACGTTCTGTTACTATGAAACTGTATAATGCAGGTAAGAGGAGGTAAGAACATGAGAACAATCATGGTCATGTTTGATACATTGACAAGAAAATATTTACCGAATTACGGTAACGAAGAAATCTATGCACCAAACTTTAAAAGACTGCAGGAAAACTGCATGAAGTTCAATAACTTCTATTCCGGAAGCCTTCCCTGCATGCCGGCAAGAAGAGAACTGCATACCGGTAAATATAACTTCTTACATCGCGGCTGGGGACCGTTGGAACCGTTTGACAGATCTTCATTTGAAATCTTATCAAAGAACGGTATCTATACGCATCTGATTACCGATCATTCCCACTATTGGGAAGATGGCGGAGCTACCTACCATAACAGATATTCTTCCTGGGAAGGATTCCGCGGTCAGGAAGGTGACAGATATGTCGCAAGAGATGCAGGAGCAAAATTACCGGAGTATTCCCATCCTTTAAACAAACAGGGTATCTCTGTTGTACAGCATTACAGAAACAGAACAAGACAGCAGACACAGGAACAGATGTCCAGTGTCAGAACATTTGAAGCAGGTCTTGAATTCCTGGGTGAGCACAAAGATCTGGATAACTGGTTTGTACAGATTGAAGCATTCGATCCGCATGAACCATTCTATGTTCCACAGAAATTCAGACAGATGTACGGCCTTCCGGAAGAGGAAACACTCTTCTGGCCAAGGTACGGTGCACTGCCTGAAGAATACAAGAATGATATGGAGCTGTGTCGTAAAGAATACTCTGCTCTTATCAGTATGTGTGATGAAAGCCTGGGTAAAGTTCTGGACTTCATGGATGAAAATGACATGTGGAAGGATACTGCGTTAATTGTTAATACAGACCATGGATTCCTTCTTGGAGAACATGAATACTTAGGAAAGAACTTCCCTCCATGTTATGATGAACTTGTCCATCTGCCGTTTTTCCTCCATATTCCGAAACTAGCGGAAGGCGGAGAATGTGATGCTCTTTGTTCTACAGTAGACATTGCACCTACCCTTCTGGATCTGTTCGGATGTGAAACTTCCCTTCTTGGAGAAACGGATGGCAAGTCGATCAAAGCAGTTCTTGAAAAAACGGAAAACGCAAAGGAGCATGTCTTATTCGGTATGCACGGCAGCTTTACCTGCTGGACAGACGGAAGACATGTATACATGAAAGCGGAAGAAGAAGGAAAGACAACTTGTGAATATACAATGATGCCGACAAACATCCGTGGCTTCTTCTCGGAAGAGCAGTTAAGGAAAGCAGAGATCGTTAATCCGGGAAGATATTCCAATGATATTCCGGTTATGAAAATGCCTTCTGTCTCCATGTCACTTGCATGTAAATTCGGTGATCAGTTATTTGATTTAGAAAAAGATCCGGACCAGGAAAGCAACCTTGTACATAGTGTTGATTGCACATCATTCAATGAAAAACTTTGTGAAGCATTGCAAGAAGCAGGTGCTCCTGAAGAAGAATTTGAAAGACTTGGAATCAAGTAATCTTATCTAATAAACAGAACGTCAACCTGAAAAAAGGGAGACGTTTTTTAGTGAAAAAACCACTCTGAATAAATACTATTTCTACAACATTTTTTACTATATAAATTGTCAGATATTCGTTTAAAAATAACCTTCGAATTCTTATTGTTTCGATTAACAATAAACAGTTAAAAGTGATGAATTATAAATGAAAAAAACTTCTTCTTTTCTAAAGAAAATAACCAGAAAAATAACGATAAAAATAAAGGAAAAAAATCTGTTATTTTAAATCCAGAAAGGAGTATATAAATCCTTCTTTTTTATGTTTATTTTTCCAATAGAAAAGCGATCGATAAACCAAAAAAGAGAAGATGTCGAAATGGATGCAAAAATACGGAAAAACGGCTGTTATAAAGAAAAATTCGAAAATTCCTCATTTTTTAACAGAACAATATTCTGTTAATATTGCAATGTATATAAATTGAAGCTATACTTATAAACAGAACAATGTTCTGTTTATATAGAAGAATAGGTATGATGAAATTCAATGTCGGTTATTACGATTTCAGTGCAGATACAGGAATGAATTTTCAATTAAATCGTTTCTATTCCATGGGAATTCTGGACTATGAAGAAGTAAAAGAAATCGGTCAAAAAGCAGATGATTTTGAGAAGTGGATTTCGCTGTTTACAGAGAAAGGAAAACAGGAAGAAAAAAAGGGAAATCATCTGAAAGCAGCACTGTGTTTCAGAGCTGCGCAGTTCTATACATTAAACACAAAAGAAGACGAAAACGGGAATAATTTAAAACGTGAATTATACGAAAAATGTATGGAACATTATGATGCACATTATTGTTCTATTAAAGAAATTCAGTACGTTCGTATTCCGTTTAAAAACGGCTATTTACCGGTGTATTATGTTAAGCCGAAAAACCCGAAAAGTGTCATTGTTTTACATGGCGGATATGACAGTTTAATCCAGGAATTTTTAGAGTTTCTCGTGTATTTCGGTGAACTCGGATATGAAGTATATTTCTTTGAAGGACCCGGACAAGGTGAAGTTCTGATGCGTTGCGGCATACAGATGACACCGCATTGGGAACACTGTACTTCTGTTATTCTGGATCATTTCCATTTAAACAATGTGACATTAATCGGTGTATCTTTGGGTGGTTATTTAGCCCCCAAAGCAGCAGTCTATGACAACCGGATTCAAAGGGTTGTTATGTTTGATCTGATCTATGATTTCTATGGTGCAATCACAAATAAAATGGGTGAAAAGAAAGCGAAGTTTTTTGATTATATGACCGCTCATCCCCGTAATATTCTTTGGAAGTGGCTGGAGAAAAAACTAAATGAAAACTACTTTATGAAGTGGTTACTCGGACAGGGATACGCGATCTATGAAAATGTCCATACACCTTGTGAATACTTCAACTGTATTAAACAATACAACACCCGTGAATTGTCTTCTCATATTAAACAGGATGTACTTGTACTTGCAGGAGAAGCAGATCTGTATACAATTTATTATGAAGATCAGCTGAAGGCATTAACGAATGCAAGAAGTGTAACCGGACGTCTTTTCACAAAGGAAGAGTGTGCGGATCATCATTGTCAGATCGGTAATCTGCAGCTTGTTCTGGATACAATCATGAATTGGATAGAGGAAAAGACAAATGGCGAGGAAAGCGGTAATTGAAGGCGGAAAAAGAGATGAGATAATAAAGGCTGCGGAAGAATTGTTTTTCACGGAAGGTTTTGAAAAGACAACGGTAAGGAAAATACTGGAAAAAGTTGATGGAGAAGTCGGCATGTTCTATCACTACTTCAAATCCAAAGAAGAACTCTTTGATGTGGTGACGGATCGGTTCTTCAGACAGTATGAAACAGACTTTAACGCAATGGTACAATATGTAGATACAGTGGAAGAATTTGCGGAACTGTTTTTATCCATGTTTGAAGCCTCCATGAAAAGATATGCGAAGATCGAAAACAATATGCACTGGACAGTACGCAGTGCCTTTCATGAAAGAACATTGCGTTCTCTGATTCCCACCGCGGAAAAACTGCTGGAGCAGTTCGGATATGACGGCAAGTATCCGATCGATATCGCTGCCGGAAAGATCACTGCTGATGTTTCCTTTGCGATCCATTCCAAAAGCTTTCAGAAGATGACGAAGAAGGACAGAAAAAACTTACTCATGAATCTGATCAAGGATAATCTTGCATAAAAGAAAAAAGTCTCAGGATTGAGACTTTTATTATGCGGTTTGTCTGCTTTTGCGGATGATCGTCATCAGGCACAGGAATGCGGTTACGATCAGGATCATTCCACCCATAACAGATATTGCATAGGAACCTGTTACATCATACAGAATACCGATCAGTGTAACACCGATTGCGGAAGCAACACTTGTGATGACGGTGATAACGGAATAAGCATTACCGTATTGTTTATCTCCGTAAAGTGTACGGGTGATCATGGAGATGCCCAGTGAACCGATGGAGAAACAGGATCCGTACAGAAATGCACCTGCAAGCAATAAGAATGTTCCGCCCGGATTCAACAGGATAATTGCAAGACCTGAGAAGGATGTGATCAACATGAAGATGACACCTTTCAGAGCACCGATCTTGTCAACCAATGCACCTAACAGGAATTTAGAAGCGACATTGCCGATCATGGCTGCCGACAACATGACTGCACCGATATTTGCATCATAGCCGTATGTCTGTGCCAATGCGGAAAGATGTGAAGATAAACCTGTCAATATGACAACACAGAGTACAAATAAACCCAGTGACATGAATGTTACGGAACGTGTTGTAAAAGGAAGATCGAGATTCTTCGGCGCATTTACAACCTTGGTGTCTTCTGCTTCATTTTCTCCATACGGACGTAAGCCGATATCCTGTGGTTTTAAAGGACATAACAGTAAAGCCGGAAGAATGGTTACGGTAATGAAGATGATAAAGCCGATATAGGTTGGCTGATAACCGTAGGACTGGATCAGACGGGACAATACAGGAGAAGCAAGAGCGGAACCGATTCCGGAGAACGATAATGCAATACCGGTTAATGTACCGCGGAGTTTGACAAACCAGTTACCGATCATCATTGTGATGATCATCATAGCTGCAGAGGCAAAACCGATACCTCTGAAGAATGCCGCGAAATCCATGATCCATACACTTTTGGTCATGCCGATCACAATACCTGATCCGAAGATCATCAGTGCACCGAATGCCAGAATGTTTTTAATCGGTACATTCCTGGAAATCATTTTTACCACAAACGGTGTAGCGAAACCTGTAACCAGACTGGAAATGGACATATGCAATGTAATTGCACCTGTGCCGGTAGACAATGCTTCAGCCATAGGACGGTAGAAAACACCGTATGCATTGACAAGTCCCATTGTTCCAAATGCCATGAAGCATGTACAGATCGCAACCAGTACATACATGTATTTTTTCTCTTCCATAGAAGAACCTCCTGTATCTTTGCATAAATACTATAGAATATATACAAATAAATTAAAAATATTTATTTTGTATGTTATATAATAAAAATAACTTATAGGAAGTGAAATTATGGAATTACGATCATTACGGTATTTTATGGCAATTGCCAAAGAACAGAATATGACAAATGCGGCATCTGTTTTACATATTTCACAACCGGCTTTATCCTATCAGATTGCAGAACTGGAAAAAGAAGCAGGGTGTCTCTTGTTTGAAAGAACAGGAAGAAAGATGGTCTTAACAGAAGAAGGCATCAAGCTGTTAAGCAGAGCGGAAAGAATTCTGGAATTAGCAGATAAAATTACTGATGATCTTCAGGATACGGGAAATGAAATCAAAGGAGATGTATATATCGGTGCAGCGGAAAGTCCGAGAATTCATCTGATTGCGGAAGCAATAGCTTCTTTACAAAAACAATATCCGGATATACGCTACCATTTTTACAGCGGCAATCTGGATGATGTATATGGGAGATTAAGCAGAGGAGATCTGGATTTTGCGGTTATGATTGAACCGTTCGGTTTTGAAAGCTGTGAGACTATTTTCTTACCGGAAGGAGATACGGAAGGTGTATTAATCCGTAAAGATCATCCTTTAGCCGGTCATCAGGCAATCACCGCAGAAGATCTGAAGGATTTACCATTACTGATCAATTCCCGGTCAAACTTTACAATAGAGGATTTTGCCCGTCATTTTTCCATTCCTGCAGAACAGCTGAAAATAGCAGGTTCCGGTAACCTTGTCTATAATAAAGCGATTCTTGCGGAACACGGAATCGGGGCAGCAGTTACATTAAAGGATCTTGTAAGTTGTGATGAGAATTCCCAATTAGTCTTTCTGCCTTTTGATCCGCCTATTGAAAAACAACTTGTCTTTGCATGGAAGAAATATCGTCCTCTTTCTTCAGCTGCAGCAGCTTTACTGAGGGAGGTACAGGAACAGATAAGAAAACAGTGATTTGCATCAGAAAAAATTAAAGAATCTCAATGAAAATCAAAGAGCAAGATGCATTATACTATATCAGTATGAATATCAGCGGAATTGATTATCTGGGTCTGGATCGTGTTATAAAACGCGGAACAGGTGAGATTATTGTAAATGAAGAGCATGCACTTTTTATCCGTGACACGGTCAGCGGTGCATATTTTCTGGCATGTGATGATTTGGAACGCAGTATTGCTTTGCTTGATCAGTATGATTGTCCATTGTTGATGACTACCGATTATGATATTGGTTTGGAAGTATTCAAACGATATGGTTTTACAGAGAAGATAGAATGTTATCAGGTGGCTTATTACGGAGAGAAACCGATTATGGATAATCGGTTATCTTTCAAAACAGCGGATGAACAGGACCTGCCTTTTCTTACAGAAAACTATCACATGATCAGTCCCGAAGAAATGGAAGAAGCGGTTAACAGGAAGCTGATTGATCTTGGATATGATGATGGTAAAACAGTCGGCTTTATCGGTGAACATCTGGAAGGCAGTATGGGAATTCTCTATGTATTGCCGGAATACAGACAAAAAGGATATGGCACTGCCTTACAAACACATCTGATCGCAAAGACAATCGACAAGGGATATATTCCGTTTGGACAAGTGGAAAAATCCAATACAAACTCACTGAAACTGCAGAAGAAGATCGGTATGACACAATCAGAACATTTAACTGTCTGGATGTGGAAATAGGGAGTAAAAAATGATCGAAGTATTAAAGAAAAGGTTTTATGAGCATATGGAACGTCATCCGGATATGCGATGGGAAGATGTAGAAGTTCGATTCAACGAAAACAATCTAACAGTCCTGAAGAAAATGGAAGAAACAGGTGGAGAACCGGATACAATCGGATTTGATGAAACAGGAATGATTCTTTACTGTGATTGTTCCAAAGAAACACCGAAAGGAAGAAGAAGTCTTTGTTTTGATGAGGAAGCCTTACGGAATCGTAAGAAAAATCCGCCTTTAGGAAGTGTTGAAAAACAGGCAGAGGAAATCGGGGTTACGTTATTAACGGAAGCGATGTATCAAAGATTACAGGAACTTGAACCGTTTGACTTAAAGACTTCCAGCTGGATTGCAACACCGGATGAGATCAGAGCGTTAGGCGGTGCATTGTTCTGTGAGCGTCGTTATGGAAAGGTATTTACCTTTCATAACGGTGCTGATTCATATTATTCCGTTCGCGGATGGAGAGGATATCTGAGTATATGAAAAAAATTATGTTTAAGTATCATCCGAACCTGTATACCGATGAAATACTGGTTCATGGTGAAGGTGTATGTAATTGTTGCGGTAAAACAGTGACAGAGTATGTAGAAGAGGTTTATTCTTCAGAAGATCTCGATTGTATCTGTCTGGAATGTATTCATGACGGAAGTGCAGCGAAGAAGTTCGATGCGGAATTTGTCCAGTATGCAGAAAAGGTCTCTGATCCTCAGAAACATGACGAACTGTTCCACAGAACACCGGGATATATGGCATGGCAGGGAGAAAACTGGTTAGCCTGTTGTGATGATTATTGTGAATATCTCGGACCGGTCGGCATTAAGGAACTGGAAGAAATGGGTATTAAAAAAGAAGCCCTGGATGATTACAGTAAACAGGTGCCTGCCTATCCGTTAGATGTCGTGGAAGAATATCTCAGTAAAGAAGGTGATCTGACAGGTTATCTTTTCCGTTGTCTGCATTGCGGTAAATACCGTTTATATGTAGATGCAAGCTGATCCAAAGGATGCATTAACGACAAAGGTCCGATATCCCGACAGTTTTGTTGCATATAAAATATATATTTCCAAGGAAATAATCATGGAAACAGGTTTAGTACAATATAAATTTATCAATAATGACATTTCGTTTAATCTTTCCCAAATAGAAAGAGCGATGAAGGCATCGGCAGGCAAAGCGGATCTGATCTGCTTCGGAGAATCATTCCTGCAGGGATTTGATTCTTTATCATGGAATTATGAAAAAGACAAAGAGATAGTTGTTGAATGTAATTCGGAAGAGATCCGTCAAATCTGCCAATGGAGCATAGAGTATCATATCGCTGTTCTGTTTGGATACTTTGAAAAAGACAATGATAGTATTTATTCTTCCTGTGCACTAATCAACAACGGAGAAGTTGTCTGTAACTATCGGAGAAGATCTCCCGGATGGAAGGACAGTTCTCAAACGGATGATCATTATCGAGAAGGAAAAGAAATAAAGACGTTTATACTCAATGATAAAGAATTTGAAATCGCTTTGTGCGGAGATCTTTGGGATACCGGCTTTGAACAGTTCAAAACAGAATCTGTTGTTTTATGGCCTGTCTATGTAAACTTTTCTTTAGAGGAATGGGTACATGAAGAAAAAGAGTATGCCAATCAGGCAGCATTGATTTCAGATAATGTTCTCATGGTGAATTCACTCAGTGAAGAACCTGTTTCCCATGGCGGAACATTCTTTTTCAAAGAAGGAAGAATCATCAGCAGACTTGTATATGATGAAGAAAATATACTGATGATTGAGATATAATATTGGTCAATAAGAAGAGGGTAAATCATGGTCAACGCAAACAGTCTTACTGTGAATATACTGGTGACAATCCTAGTAGCACTGATGGTCTTTGTACTGCCGCTTGCAGACAGGATGATCTGCAAAAAATGCGGCATCCGTCTGAACGGTTTTGTCAGTGAAAACGAACAGGCAGATAAACTGCTCGGTATACGCAAACTGTTTCTTTTTGCAATGTTTGCGGTATATGTATTTGCGGTACTGTATCTGACACTGATCGCAAGAAATCCTTCCGCCGAACACAATGTGCATGTAGCTCTATATGAAGACGCAGCCGGTGCAATTCGTATTGATCTTGGTGTACTGGAGATTCTGCATCTTCTGTTTACGGAAGGAATTGCTTCTGCATTATCCCATATTCATATTATTCAGTATGTCCATTTAACCCAGGTCTATATGAATATTGCCTTAATGGTTCCGATGGGATATCTGCTTCCTTATCTGTTCAGATGGTTTAGAAAGAGGGTCATGATCCGTCCGGTAGTAGCTGTATTTCTGATTTCCTTCATGATTGAGAATATCCAGCTGATCACCAAAAGAGGTCTCTACGATCTGGATGATCTTGTATCCAATACAATCGGCGGTTTCGTTGGTCAGATGCTGTACATTGGTGTAGCGTATGTACTGACACACCCGGATTGGCGAAAAGAACTGAAACAATACAGAAGATGGAAGAAGATTGCGAAGAAAAGCGTTCTGTTTCCATTCATGCGGAAGATCAGCGTATCCCGTACAACGATCTACGCTACGGATGAAATGACAGTCTATGATTTCTATGTAAAGAAACTCGGATTCCGTATTCGCAAACAGATCGTCCCTGAAGATTCTCCGGATACTTCCTTTCTGCTTGAAGTATCCAGGACACAGATTGAGATCATCTGTCTCAACAGAGATGCTCAGCTTCCCGAACAATATCTGACATTCTCCTGCAGGAATCTTTCAAGATTGAAGAAGCGTCTTGTGGAACTGGGGATCGATGACGGTGTATACGAATCTGATCAGTATACCAATAAGAGAACGCTGAAATTCAAGGGACCGGATCATGTTAATATAACAATTCTGGAAGAATATGATGCATAATCAGTTGTTTACAACTGATTTTTTTGGTTGTTGATAAAAATACATTCATGCTGATTTTAGGGAACAGATACGATAAAATGAAGCTATAGTTTTGACAGGAGTTATATATGCAAGAATTGATACTGCAAACAGATAAAGGCAATGTCTTTTACTGGCGATCAGACAAATGGAATGTCGGATCAGATACCATCTTCTTTCTGCATGGTCTAACTGCAGATCACACAATGTTTGATCAACAGATTGCTTATTTTGAAGACAGGTATAACATCCTGACATGGGATACACCTGCACATGGACAATCAAGACCTTTTGAAGCATTTGACTTCAATGATACTTCTGCATATATCAAGACGATTCTAAACCGGTTTAGTGTAAAACAGGTCATATTTGCAGGACAGTCATTAGGTGGCTTTATTGCACAGTCTTTTATAAAACGATATCCGGAATATGTAAAAGGATTTATCGCAATAGACAGTACACCATATGGATTTGCGTATTATTCAAAATTTGATACATGGATTTTAAAACAGGTGGAATGGATGGCACATCTGTATCCTGTACAATTGATGAAAAGAGCCATGGCAAAACAGGTATCTGTCACAAAAGAGGCATATGACAATATGATGCAGATGCTTGAACCGTATTCCAAAGATGAATTATGTCATTTGATGGGACTGGGGTATGCCGGTTTTCTGGAAGATAATTGTGAACTGGAAATACCATGTCCGGTATTATTGCTTCTTGGTGAAAAAGACAAAACGGGGAAAGTTGCACAATACAATAAAATGTGGACAAAGAAAACCGGTTATCCGTTAAAGATCATCAAGAATGCTGCACATAATGTGAATGTGGATAAACCGCAGATTGTGAATGCATATATTCATGATTTTGTAAAAAAGCTGTAGAAAGATATGAAAAGACAAGACAGAATATGGATAAAATGATTGAATGGGCAAAAGAATTACAAAGTCTGGCTCAGGCCGGACTCTATTATAACGATGATGTTTTTAATAAAGAAAGATATCAGAGAATTCGGGATATTTCATTTGAAATGATGGCAGAACATACAGGTAATTCTTTTCAACAGGTAAAAGAAGTGTATTGTAAGGATATCGGATATCAGACACCGAAAATCGATACCAGGGCAGTCATCATTGAGAATGATAAAATCCTTCTTGTACAGGAACAAAGCGGAAGATGGTCTATACCCGGAGGATGGTGTGAATATAACCTGACACCGGCAGAGAACGTTGTAAAAGAAGCTAAGGAAGAAACAGGATTGGATGTCATTGCAGACAGGTTGATTGCGGTATTAGACAGAGACAGATACAGTGAGCCTCCGTATCCATTTAAAGTCATAAAAATGTTTTTTCTCTGTCATTCTGTAGGAGGATCTTTTGTCAAAAATATTGAAACGACTAAAAGCGGATATTTTTCTTTGGAAGAACTTCCTGAAATTGCAAAAGAGAAAATCAGTGAAGAACAGATCAGAATGTGTTTTGATGCATATCAAGACAAAGACCGGACTGTTCGATTTGAATAGATGATATAGATTAATCATTTTGAGTTGCCCGAACAAAAAAGCAGAAAAATACGTAAAGGATCCTGTCATTTGTCAGGATCCTTCATTTCTTCTTCAAATCTGGATAAAGCCTCTTTTACTTCTTCCTCAGTAAGATTGTAAATTTCAGCCGTTTTTCTCAAGGCAACTTCTGCACAGGAAACCTCTGCAATACCTGTGTAGGCTTTGTAAATCCCGTTGAGTCTTTCTTCATCTCTTCCTATTTCCATGCCTTCCTTCTTTGAAAGGTACATCTTCTCCTGCAGGTTCATATATTCCTTTCTCCATTGTACATTCTGTCTTGCCATCACGACAGCCTTGTCAAGCTCACGGATAAAGCTGTCATCTGATTTATTCTTTCCCAT
>JAFYCG010000075.1 GCA_017539825.1 Solobacterium sp.
CAGGACGCAGTCAGGAGAATCTGCAATACAGGCCTGTCAAAATGACAGGCCTTTTTCTTTGCTTATTTACCGGTCAGGGTGTGAACTGTAACCATGAATCACAGGTTTTAAATCGTGAGGTTTATTTGGTTTAGCGGGATAACCAAGTGATACTGCATTCAATATCCCGTAATAATCCGGAATGCCTAACAGATCTTTGATATCATCCTCTGCCATGTTTGTATGCCCCTGACGGTCTTTCATATGAATCCAGCAGGCACCGACCCCGTAATATTCTGCAGCAAGAAGGATGTATGTCGAAGCTACTGCAGCATCCTCCACCCATAATTCCAGATTTCTTTTATCTATGATGGGAACAATTGCAACGTCACTGTAAGCTAACGGACCCGCTCCCATTTTTTTACAACGAGCCAGTTCTTTCAATTTGTCTTTATCACGAATAATGATAAATTCAATCGGATGACCTCCCCAGGAAGAAGGTGCATAGGATGCTATATCCAGAATATTATTGATGGTTTCATCTAAGATATGTTCTGTTGTGAAGGATCTTGTGGAACGTCTGTTCCGGACTATATCATAGAAAGATTGATTCATATTCAGTCTGCTCCTTTCATGATTTTGGATTGAATCAGTTGTAACAGTAATGCGCAAAGACATACCGCAGAAGAAATGATAAATACCGTATTATAGGATGTAAATCCTGCTACCATTCCCCAGAATGCCGGACCGATAATAAAGCCGGCATCACCTGCTGCAAAGAATGCTGCATTGGCTAATCCGCTTTTGGAAGAAGGAAGCTGATTCACTAACATTGTGTTGATCAACGGTGCCAGACATCCATTGGCAAAACCAAACGGCAACGCAATCAGATACAACTGCCAAATGGCATTTGTTAAAGAGATACCTGTTAAACAAAGAGCAATGACAACGATCATGCTGCAGATCATTTTTATCTGACCGAAAGTATCAGTCAGGTACTTCATGACAAAACGGGAGAAAACCAGGCCGATTACGTTGAAAGTGAAATATAAGCCAATGTTTGAGAATCCTTTTTCCAAAGAGGAAAGGGAAAGGAATGCTGCTACAGAACTCATTGCAAGACTCATAAAAGCCCATAACAGAAAAGGGAAGAAAACATCTGAAAGGTTTAAAGATTCCGGTTTTACTATTTTATCAGAAACGACGGAAGTTTTACGTGCATCTTTAACCGGAATCATAGCAAATAAAGAAATGACAACAGAAATAAATACCACAATAAACAATGTTTTAAACTGATCAACTTTCGGGCCAAGCAATATATAGGCGACAGTTGGACCAAGGGCATTGGCAAGATTGGCTGTCAATGAGGAATATCCGATACCTTCCAGTCTGTTTTGCGGATCCAGCAGATTGACAATATATGTGCTCATTGCTGTGCATGTAACACCATATGCAAGTCCCTGTATGCCTCTTAACATGAAAGCCTGCCAGTATTGTGAAGTGAAAATGTACAGGAAAGAAGCGATTGTCATTAATGCTGTAAAAATAATCAGAATTTTTTTTGCTCCGAATTTATCAAGTAAAAAGGCAGAAAGGAATCTGGCAAACAAACCGCTCAACGCAAACACAGAAGCCATCATACCTGCTAATGTATCTGATCCACTCAGCATTTTTCCGTAAATTGTAATGACAGATAAAAGAAGATAAGGTCCTGTGTGTACACAGAATAGTACGAATATTGCATAGATGAAATCTTTTGTCCAAATCGTTTGTCTCATATGTTTCCTCCTTTTTTCAAGGGGATTATATGATAGAATATGATATAAATAAAATGCATATATTTATATGAGGAGATAACCGATTAGTTATGAACATGAATAACCTGAAGATCTTTATCGGTGTTGCGGATGCCGGTGGAGTAACCGAGGCTGCAAAAATGTTGTACATTACACAGCCTGCTGTCAGTAAAGCAATTAAGAACCTGGAAGAAGAGCTGGATACGGATTTATTTTACAGAAATAAACGCAACGGTATGATTCTGACAGATACAGGAGAAAAAGTTCTTCACTATGCAAGGCAGATGATGCGTATGGAAGAACAGATTTATCAGACTGTATTTTTGTCGAAGAATATGCTTGGCGGAACTTTGAAAATTGCGGCACTTCCAAGTGGGTCTTCCTTTTTTCTGATTGATGCATACACAAAGTTTCATGAAAAATATCCGCAGGTAAGTATTGAATTGAAAGAAGGTACCGCAAAAGAAGTCGAGAAAATGGTTCTGGATCATGAAGTGGAATTCGGTATTTCTTTTGTGCCTTCTTCAGGTTTGGAATACCGTATTCTGATGGAAGATGAAATTGCGGCAATCACGAAAGAAAAAAACGATATAGATTATTTTGATCTGACGAGAACAAAGAAAACCTATTATGCATGCCAGGCTGCTTGGGAATCGTTACAACCATTTCTGGACAGACATTTTCAGATCGGGCAGAGAAATGTATTTAAAATTGTCAGTTCCGGGTCTGTCAGAAAAATAGCTTCAGAGGGAATCGGGATTGGCTTGCAGGCCAAATCGTTTCTGTCTGAAAACGATGGATATTATATCTATCCGGTTAAGCCGCAGATCAAAACTGACCTTGCCTTAATAGCTTATCATTTTCATGATCTGACACCGGCAGCGTCAGCATTTATTGCAATGATAGATAAGTAACGAATTTAAAAAAATCGTTACTTATCTCACTTTCAAAGGATAAATATATATACAGATTTAAATGAAATACTGTATCTTATAGTTGTCAAAAGAAAGAAGGAGAAAAAAGATGAATATTTTTGAAGAAAAATTTGCATTAAAGGAATTATGTGACACATTCAGCGTTATGGCAGATGAGATGAGATTGCATGAACAATCCTTCTTATTTACAGAGAACGGTACATTAACCGCAAAGAACAATGGCCGTATTACTCATTATGAAGGAAGAGAAGCGATTGAAGAATCCTGCACAAGATTCATGAATCTCTTTGATATTCACTTCCATAACAACGGACAGGCTTTATTTGACATCATTGATGAAACACACGCTACAGGTACTGCATATAATGAGACAATCCTGATCGGCAAGAATGCAGAAGGCAAAAACATGATGACAACCAATGGTATTATTTACCATGACAAATATGAAAAGGTTGACGGCAAATGGCTGATCGCTGCCAGAGAGTCCAACTTTGTATGGTCCAAGACTGAGGAGTACAACAGATGAGCACATTGATTGCTTATTTTTCCAGAGCTGATGAAAACTACTTCGGCGGAGAAATGAGATATATCGAAAAAGGTAATACAGAGATCGTTGCTGAGAAAATAGCAGGCATGATTGATACAGATGTTTTCAAGATTGAAATGGAAACACCATATGCCAAAGAGTATATGACATGCATCAATGAAGCCAAGGAACACAAAAACAAAGGCATTCGTCCTGCATTAAAAGCTTTACCGGAATCCATCGATGCATATGACAGAATTATTCTGGCGTATCCGAATTACTGGGGAACCTATCCTATGGCTATTGTAACTTTCCTGGAACATTTCGATTTCTCCGGAAAGACAATCTATCCTTTATGCACAAATGAAGGAAGCGGTATGGGAAACAGTGAAAGTGATTTAAAGAAAACATTGCCATCTGCTCAAGTAAAAAAAGGACTGTCTTTGACAGGCAGCACTGTTAATCGTGCGGATAATAAGATACAATCATGGCTGAAAGGCAATGGATTGTTATGAGGTTAACAGGCAAAGAAGATCTGCGTGTAAGAAGGACCCTCGAAAGTATTCGAAGGTCTTTTGAGCAGTTGCTGATAGAAAAAGATTACGAGGATATTACGGTAACGGAACTGGCTGAAAGAGCCATGATCAACAAGAAGACATTCTATGCGTATTATGATTCCCTGGATGCATTGTTAATGGAAATTCAGAATGAATTATCCGAGGAATTTGCTGAACGGACAAAGAATTATTCCTATAAAGACATCGATAAATTAACCAGAGAATTTTATCTGTTTTCTGAAGAAAAAGGTCCGTATTATGAAAAGATCACCTGTACGGACAGTATTATCCGTAACAGGATGATTCGCAATGTCACCAAAACCGCAGATCGCGGATATTCAGAATTAAAACAATTCTCGGCATATGAGCAGAATCTGATTCGTACTTATGCCAACTCGGCAACATTAAGCATCTATAAACAATGGATTGAAGACGGTAAAAAAGTGCCGGTTGAAAGAGCGATTGAATTAACCACAATCATGATTAACAGCGGCATGAAACAGATTATCAAATCCAGATAAGATATATCCGAAAGGGTATCTTTTTTTGTAACGTTTTAACAAAAACCGTTACATAACGCCAAAACGGGGGAAAGGTGTTGTCCGGAATTTATATCACTTCTTATAAAATATAAACAGAAAAGAGGAAATGATATGAATGTCTTTGAAAAATTAAAGAGCGGTGTTGCGGTAGATATGCATTCGGAAGAATACAGACCTTGCATAGAAGAATTACATAGAACATATAAAGCCTTGCACAGATTAAACTCTGCTGAACCATTATCACAAGAACAGAAAGATGCCTTAAATGATCTTTTCGCAGGAGAATACCCTGACGGTTTAGGCTTGTTTACACCGGTACAGATTGATTTTCCAAAGCAGATGACATTCGGAAATCATGTATTCATCAATCATAGCTTTACCGCTATGTCTATCGGTGGAATTGAGATCGGTAATAATGTACAGATCGGACCGCATGTAACGATTGTTACGGATAACCATGATTTTGATAACCGGTATGTATTGAAATGCAGAAGCGTGAAGATCGAAAATAATGTCTGGATCGGTGCAGAGGCGAAGATTATGCCCGGTGTAACAATCGGAGAAAATGCTGTGGTAGCAGGAGGAGCAGTCGTCACAAAGGATGTTCCCGCCAATGCGATAGTCGGAGGAAATCCTGCTAAAGTCATTAAATATATTCATGAATAAAATCATCCGTAAACTATTGTTGTGTTTAGGATTTATTCTGACAGGTTGTACAAAAGAGGAGACGGTTATGACAGAAGAACAGAAGGCTGTATTAAAGACATTTGAAACAATGCAACAGGCAATGATTGATAAAGACCTGGATACGTTATATGCCATTGTGACAGAGGATAAGACATTTACACACATGTCCGGCAAAACACAAACCAAAGAGGAGTTCTTCGGAGAGATTGAGGATGGAACACTCAATTATTACAAATATGACATCAAGAATCTGCATATTACGGTGAATGGTAATCATGCGACATTAAGTGCAGATGTAACCTTAACCGCAAAAGTATATGGAATGTCAGGATCATGGACATTACATTCACGTCAGAATTTCATCAAAATCGATCAGGAATGGAAAGTTTGTAATTGAAGGGAGAAGGAAAATGATTAAACCGATTACACTGACAGGAATCAATAAACAAATGATGCCCATTGGTTACGGATGCATGGGTCAGACACACTCCTATGGAATGAAAGCTGCTGAAGAAGAAATGGCGGATTTAATCCGTTATGCAAAGAAAGTCGGATATACAATGTTTGATACTGCTCCGGCATACGGAGATGACAATGAAAAATTTCTTGGAAAGGCTGTAAAAGAATTCCGTGATGAAGTCATTATTGCGACAAAATTCGGTATTCTGCATATGCCGGAAGAAGGCGGTTCCATGGATCTCAACAGTACGCATGATTCCATTCTGAAACAGGTGGATGAGTCTTTGACAAGATTGGGAACAGACTACATTGACCTCTATTACCAGCATCGTATTGATCCGAATGTATCTCCGGAAGAAGTTGCAGAGACAATGAAAGAACTGCATCAGGCAGGTAAAATCCGCAGCTGGGGCGTATCTTTTGCACCGGTTGAATATATCAGAAGAGCACATAAGGTATTTCCGTTAACCGCAATTGAAAATATGTACAATCTTTTGGATCGTCATGATGAAACAACATATTTCCCGCTTTGTGAGGAATTAAATCTGGCGTATGTCAGCGCATGTCCTTTAGCGAAGGGATTCTTATCCGGAACAATCAATAAAGAGACAACATATAAGCAAGGTGACTGGAGAAACCGCATGGATCTTTTCTCTGAAGAATCCATTGACCAGAACCAGGTATTACTGGAAATGATTACACAGTATGCTGAAGAAAAACACGCTACACCGGCACAGATTTCTTTGGCCTGGGAAATGCACCAGAAACCATTCATGATCCCGATTCCGGGTACCACAAAGAAACACAGAGTCAAAGAAAACTATGAATCTGTATTGGTTGATCTTACCGAAGAAGAGATGACTTCTATCAATAACCAGTTAAAGAAAATGAATACGGTAGGTATGCATAAATAAATATGAAAACAATCAAAAAGTTACTTTTACTTCTTGTTTGCATGTTTCTGGTAACAGGATGCAGTACAAAGGAAGAATCTGTATCTTTCGTTGAAGAACAAGAAGAAATACTTGAAGAAACAGAGGAAGAAGATAGGCAAACAGATTCGGCAAATATCCTTGTTGTATATTTTTCCAGGGCAGGAGAAAACTGGGAAGTAGGTAAGGTGGAAAAGGGAAGCACACGCATTGTAGCGGAATATATTGCTGAAACGATCGGTGCAGATCTGTTTGAAATTGAACCTGTGGAACCATATCCGGAAAGCTATGATGAAATGCTGGAAATTGCTTCTGCAGAACAGAAAGAAAATGTAAGGCCACAAATAAAAAATGAACCGGAAAACTGGGATCAGTACGATACAATCGTCCTTGGATATCCAATCTGGTATGCGGATATGCCGATGATTGTCTACAACTTTCTTGAAACATATGATTTCAATGGGAAAGTGATTTATCCGTTTGATACACACGGTGGAAGCGGTCTTGCAGGTACAGTGAATTCTATTAAAGAAACCCTCCCTGGTATTGAAGTTAAAGAGGGATTGCCAATTGTAGGCAAAGCTGTACAAAATCAGTTTGAAGATACCAAAAGCATCATTGATCAGTGGCTCAAAGAGAATGAACTGTTAAAATAAACAGTTCTTTATTGATATAGGAACAGGGGATAAGAATATGAAAAAAAGAATATTAAAAGATATTGAAGTATCAGAAGTCGGAATGGGCTGTATGGCCTTTTCCCATGGATATGGAAGAATACCATCGGAAGAATACAGTATTGAAGCAATACAGAATGCCTATCATCATGGATGCACATTCTTTGATACAGCGGAGGTTTACAGTCCGAATTTAAGCGGCATAGGGCATAATGAGAAGATTGTAGGCAAGGCTTTAAAAGATGTACGAAAAGATATTGTCTTAGCAACAAAACTGTTTATTGACCGTTCTGAAATCAGTAGAGAAGGGTCAGTTTATCATGCAATAAAACGGCATTTAACAGATTCAATGAGAAGATTACAGACAGATTATATCGATCTGTATTATCTCCATAGAACCAGCGGCGGTGTTTCTGTGGAGGAAGTTGCAGAGGCAATGGGAAGGCTGATTGATGAAGGAATAATACAGGGATGGGGCTTATCACAAGTAGATGTAGATCTCATTGATCGTGCACAAAAGGTTACACCTTTATCTGCCATTCAGAATATTTATTCCATGGTAGAAAGAGATGTAGAGAAAGCTGTCATTCCATATTGCTTAAAGAACAATATCGGTGTTGTACCGTTCTCTCCGATCGCCAGCGGATTACTCTCAGGAAAGATTACTACTAAGACAGAGTTTGAAAGAAATGATGATGTCAGAAACTGGGTTCCGCAGTTGTCAAAGAGAAACATCGAAGGAAATCAGCCGATTATTGACTTGTTACAGGAATATGCACAAATGAAGAATGCAACCAGTGCACAGATTTCGTTAGCGTGGATGTTGAAGAAATATCCGAATGTTTTACCGATTCCCGTTTCCAAAAACAAAGAAAGAATTATTGAGAATCTGGATGCATCCGAAGTGGAATTGACACAAGAGGAATTTGAAGCATTGGACAAAGCATTAAATCAGCTGAAAGTATACGGACATCGTGGCTTTACACGATAAAAGTAACGAATAAAAACAACCTGTTACCAAAGTAACATGCATACACTTATGTGTTGTGCCATGGAAAAGGAATAACCGCTATTCTTATTGTGTAAATAAGGAGAAGCGTATGTCTGAAACAACAGTAAAACAAACGCATACAGAGGACTGCTTCTTACGGATCTGCTTATAAAAGCAGTCGGACGGATGCACTGCCATCCTGCTCTATCCTAAGATGGTGAAAGTGGTTCTTATCA
>JAFYCG010000076.1 GCA_017539825.1 Solobacterium sp.
ATGTGCATACGGTGTTTTGATTTCCTCATTGGAGATAATTGTCTCCTCCTCACAACAATACTCATCATATGCCAGACCTGCACGTTCAGCCATTTCGATAACTGTCGGACCGTAATAGGTAAACATGATGTTGTTGACGACAGCAAGTCTCTGTGCGGAAATTTCCTTTGGATCTTTGCCATAACCGAATACCGCAATCCACGGTGCAGAGTTTACGGAATCATCTTCTCCGCCATATACAATTGCCGTATCGATTTTTCTGGAGAACATCGTTGTAATGGATGAGAAATACGGTGTGAACAGACCGGGGAAAATACCTTGTTGTACATAGGTTGTACCATGTTTCTTTCCTGCCTCATCAATTCTCTTGAAATATTCCGGTGCATTCTTTTCAGAGAAATAAACCGGCAAAGTTGAACTGCAGTTTTTACCATGTTCAAGGAATTTGACAATATCATCAACATTTCCGCCTACGGATGTAGGAGACGGAAGCTTGCCGGCATCCCACTTTGTGGATGGATAATACAGGACGATATCCGCATCAATCGCAAGAACTTCCTCTTCATTGTCGGAAACCTTCACTCCTGCTGTCGGCAGTCCGAAAACTTCTCCTGCATCTTTACCGGCTTTTTCCGGATTCACATCAAAAACGCCGACGAGTTCGAGAGACTTTCTGGAGTTGATAATCTGTAATGCACTTCTTCCTACCTGACCAAAACCCCAAATAATGACCTTGTAATTTTCTTTCATAATTTCTCCTTTCAGATCTGTCTTAACCATAGCATTGATCTGCATTAAAAAAAAGAACGAAACACCTGTTTCGTTCCATATGCCAGTTATTTGTTCTCTTCTTCCTCTTCTTCACTGACCACATTCATGATTTCGGTTTTATCACCGGGTTCTGTGATCTTTGCAGGTTTCTCTCGTCCGCGTACTATATCTTCTGCAATTGTTTCAATCCAGCTTCTGCCGAATTTGACAAACAGCTTTGCGATAACCGGCAGCAGGACAAAAATCCATGTCTGGCTTAAGAAACCGAATGCCTTCGCTGCAAGAAGAATCAGGAATGCTGCATCAAACACATCAATTCCTTTGATGATTTTATCGTTCATTGACTACCTCCACGAAAATAATATTACCTTCTTTTTCATAAAACATAAAGCATTAATCCTTCTTCTTTTTTCTTAAACTGACGAGTAAGGAAACTGCTAAGGCTGCCCCGTGAATGATGAATGCATATTTCAGAACAAGTTCAAAGACTGCGTTTTCCCTGCCGCTTGCGGCAAGGGAATTTGAAACGACAAATGCATAGAAGAAGATGATCAGCATGGATACAGCAAGAAGTATGCATTGTGCCATGAAGACAGACATGACATCTTCTTCCACCAGGCCAAGGCATAAGGGAAAGGCAATACCTGCTGCAAGACACAGAAAGAACCCGATATTAAAGAGTCTGAACCCGTTGACAAGCATCATATACAGCAATAAGGCTGCCATGAGTATACCGCCCAGAATGCCGACAATCACTGTTGTTAATACATATTTTGACATATTTTACTCCTATTGCAGGATGGACATCAGCTCATCCTTCGTGAAGGAACTGCTGGACATTTCCTCTCCTGATAAAATCTGATCTGCCAGATCTGCTTTTTGTTGCTGAAGCTGGATAATTCTTTCTTCCACCGTATCCTTTGTAATCAGGCGGTAAACCGTTACGATATTTTCCTGGCCGATACGATGTGCTCTGTCCGTTGCCTGATTTTCAACAGCTGTATTCCACCATGGATCATAATGAATGACAATATCCGCAGCCGTCAGGTTCAGTCCGGTTCCTCCTGCTTTTGTGGAAATGCAGAAAACAGGTACATCATCATTCTGGAATGATTCAACCATTTCCGCACGTTTTTTCTTCAGTGTGCTTCCCACCAGCAAATGATAGCCGATCTTTTCTGCTTTCAGCCTTTCGATCAGCTGATCGAGCATCGTTGTAAACTGAGAGAACAGTAAAATCTTATGTCCCTCTTCTATAGCTGACCGGATCAGTTCAATACACATGTCTTCCTTTTCGGAATTACCGTGATAGTTTTCATATACTAGTGACGGAGAGCAGCAGATCTGTCTGAGTCTTGTCAATTCAGCAAGTATTTTCAATTTGCTCTGGTTGAACTGGTCTGCACTTTGCGAAGCAACAGATATGCGCAATGCCTTTACCCTGGCTTCATACAATTCTTTCTGCTCCCCTTCCAACGGTGCATAAAATACTTCTTCAAGTTTGTCAGGAAGATCTTTCAGAACTTCTTTTTTCAGCCTTCTGAGAATAAAAGGTGCAATCATTTTTCTCAGTCTGACTCTCTTTTCTTCATCCTCTCCTTTGACAATCGGAGATTCATATTCTCTTCTGAAATAAGTGTATTTATATAGGAATCCCGGCATCAGATAGTCAAAGATAGACCACAATTCACTCAATCTGTTTTCAATCGGTGTTCCGGTCAAGGCAATACGGAATGTACTGTTGACACTCTTGACTGCTTCACTGACCTGTGTGGCTGCATTTTTGATAAACTGTGCTTCATCTATCACCTGGCAGACAAAAGTCATTCCTTCATAATATTCAATATCACGTTTCAACAAATCATAAGATGTGACTATCACATCATATGAATCCAGGTCTTCCAGCATTTCCTTGCGGATCTGAACGGATCCCATAAGCATCAGTGTTTTTAACTGAGGAGCAAATCGTCTGATTTCATTGTTCCAGTTATAAACCAGTGATGCCGGACAAACGACAAGAGATTTTCCCTTCCCCTGCACAGTGGTCAGAAAGGCAATGACCTGCAACGTTTTGCCCAGTCCCATCTCATCTGCGAGTAATCCGCCAAAACCGTTTTCATACAAAGCACAAAGCCATTGGAAACCGTTTTTCTGATAATCCCTCATGATATCTTTAAGACCTTCGGGAATCTCATACTGCTTTTCTTCGGTATCATGAATCTGATTGACAATCTGTTTGAAATGCGTATCACGATCAACGGCAAAAGTTTTGTTTTCATCCGCAAAATTATCCAGATACATCGCTCTGTATTTCGGCAGCATGACCTCTCCTTTACGGATATCCTTTGCGGTCAGCTGAAGATCATCCTTCAATTCTGCCAGATCTTCCAGGGCTTCATGCACATTGATAAATACCCCGTTCTTTAAACGGTAATATCTCTTTTTCGGATTATAACGGCTCATGATCTCTGCCAGAGAATCCATATCGATATCATCTGTCTGCATGCTGAGCTGCAGTAAATCATGTTTTACGGAAATACCTACCTGAACTTTTCTGACCTCTTTGATCTGCAGTCTCTTGAGCTTGTCGGAAATAAATACTTCCGCCCTTTCATGCATTGCCGGAATGCCGTCTGCCAGAAGCTCGTACATTTTATCCTCATCATCAATACAGCCCCATCTCTTATTTTCAGCATCAAATGAATTAAAATAGCGGCCGAAAAATGCACTCATTGCCTCTTCTTCAATCCTGTTGCGCTGATCTTTATCAAGATTCTTTTTGGTGTCATCCAGAACGTTATAAACCCTGTCCCCGTAAACCGCCTGCAATTCACCGGTGATCAGGTTATCCTGGGGAAGATCCAGATAGATTTTAAATGCCGGTTTTACGGGAATGTAGGGATTTAATGCAAAACCGTGTGTTTGAATATTGGCTTCATTCACAAGTGTCGGGTACAATTTTCCGGTAAAGGAATGCATATCATTTTTGTTGATGTAATATGACTTTCCGAATGTATCTTCCGCATATTTCAATAAGGTAAGCAGATTCCGGGAATAATCCATACGATGAAACACACCTGTTTCTTCTTCAAAAAGGTACAGATATCTTCCGCCTACCATATATCCTATATTCTTTATTGAAAAACCGAATCCATCTTCCATTGCTTCCAGAGTCGAATCCAGCTTGATCGGCTCATTCGAAAAAGATACGGTATTATGGATCCATTGGGAGCTCTTTATCTCCTTGCAGGTATAGCTATCCTGTTTATACTCTCTTAAAAACCGTTCAATATAGGATCCCTTTAAGGACAATTCTTTTCCCAGTACAGGCTGTACAACATTATCCATATAGCGGTTCCAGTAGTCCGTTTTTTGTGTCACCTGATCCTGTGACTGGTCCAGCTCCGTCAGCATTTCAATCAGATTCAGGCTTTCCTCATCAAAAGAGTCCTTGCTGAAAATGACTTTTGATTTTGTGCCCAGGGTATACTCAGTATGTTGTTGCACGCTTTTCAACAGATCATGGATTGATTTTACCACATACATCTTTCCGTGTTTTTTTCCGCATTTGAAACTCAGCTGAAAAGCATGATGCGCGATACATTTTTCCAGTTCCACCACCGGTTCAAGGACATAGGAATGGGAATGATCCGCATTGAGTTCAGAGTTTTCCAGCTGGATATTCGATAACAATTCCTTAATCATGTAAGAAGTCGGTACAGCCGGCTTCTCAACTTTGATCACCCCTTCTTCAACACCGTTCGTAAATACCAGTATGCCAGCTACTGCATGAGGACAGAGAATCCCTCTTCTGGCATTATAACAGGAACAGTAAAAACTGATCAGCCCGCCGGTTTCTGCATTCGCTTTGATTTCAAACTGATCCATATTCCGATAATCACCGATGACAGTACCGCTTATCAGAACTTCCGGATAATCTTCAAAAGAATAATTGATCCTTTTGATCTGGTTCTTTTTCAACAGATCAACCGCATCATAAAATGTACTATTCTTTATCTGTCTGCGTATTTTTTCTATAGAGATCATACTACCTCCCAAAGTACAAAAAGGCTGAATGATTTCAGCCTGTTTTTTTCACTATGCAGCAGCTGCTGCTTCTTTGTTTTCGAACTCAGAGGCAATAGATTCACCATTGACAATCTTCTGAATCTGTTCTGCAGTCAGTGTTTCATATTCCATCAAAGCATTCGCAATACTCTCGAGTTCCGTACGGTGAGCAGAGATGATTTCCCATGCCTTGTCATGTGCACCGTTAACGATCTTTCTGACTTCCTGGTCGATTTCATAAGCAACTTCACCGGATACATTGTTCGGAGAATTGTAATCTCTTCCGAGGAAGACATTCTCACTTCCGGCATTGTATTTGATCGGTCCGAGATCGCTCATACCGTAAAGAGTAACCATATCCTTGGCAATATTTGTCGCTCTTTCAATGTCGTTAGTAGCACCTGTCGTTACATCATCGAAGAACATTTCTTCTGCAACTCTGCCTCCCATGTAAGAGGTAATGGATGCGATCAGATCATTCTTCGTATTCATCATCTTTTCCTCTTTCGGCGTCATCAGGTTATAACCGCCTGCCTGGCCTCTCGGAATAATCGTCACCTTCTGAACAACCTGGCCGTTGTCGAGGAACAGTCCGACAATTGCATGGCCGCTTTCGTGATAAGCAACCAGCTTCTTTGTCTTGTCATCATATGTTTTGGAAACTTTGGCAGGTCCCATCATGACTCTGTCAATTGCTTCATCAATCTGTGCGGTATGGATTTCATCCGCATTTTCTCTGACAGCCAGAATTGCAGCTTCATTCAGGACGTTTTCCAGATCAGCACCGGAGAATCCCGGTGTTCTCTTGGCAAGACCTTCCAGGTCAATATCATTGGCAAGATGCTTGTTTCTTGCATGTACTTCGAGAATAGCTTTTCTGCCTTTGCGATCCGGTAATGAGACGGTAATCTGTCGGTCAAATCTGCCGGCACGAAGCAATGCAGGGTCAAGGACATCCGGTCTGTTTGTTGCGGCAATAACGACAACACCTGTATTGTCTTCCATACCGTCCATTTCAACAAGCAGCTGGTTCAGTGTCTGTTCACGTTCATCGTGACCGCCGCCGAAACCGGCACCTCTCTGTCTTCCTACAGCGTCAATTTCATCGATAAAGATAATGCACGGAGCTGTCTGCTGTGCTTTTTTGAACATGTCTCTGACACGGCTTGCACCGACACCGACAAACATCTCTACAAAGTCGGAACCGGAAATACTGTAGAACGGAACGTTTGCCTCACCGGCAACAGCCTTGGCAAGCAATGTTTTACCTGTGCCCGGATGGCCGAACAGAAGAATACCTTTCGGAATTCTTGCACCCATCTTTTCAAATTTCTTCGGGTATTTGAGGTAATCAATGATTTCCGCCATCTCCTGTTTTTCTTCATCACAGCCTGCAACATCATCGAAACGGACTTTGATCTTTCCTTCCAGTTTTGCCCTGGATCTGGAGAATTCAAATGCTCTGGAGTTTGCACCTCCTGCACCGTTCATCTTGTTTACCATCCAGATAGCAAGGAATGCCATCAGAACAAACGGAATCAGAGAAATCAGCGTATCCATGAAAAGATTGGATGCATCTGAATCAATAATGGACATTTTGGAATTTTCCAGTTTATCCATCACTTCGGCGATTTCATCATCGGTGGAAGGTATTGTTGAAGTAAAGGTAATTACTTTTTCGTTTTCATCTTCATATATACCTTTAACCGTTGTCACATTGGATCCTACAGAAATAGAACTTTCCTTGATCTTTTCTTCCTTTAATACGGTTTGCAATTCCTGATAGGTTAATGTTTTAGAAGTGACGTTTGAATTCAAGCTGAATAAACTCATCACGGCAACTAACACAATCAGATATGGAAGATAATTTAATAATCTGTTTTTTTGCATATAAGCTTACTCCTTATTGATAGCACTCATCTTTCAAGACACCAACATACGGCAGAGTGCGGTAATGCTGATCAAAATCCAGTCCGTAACCGACAACGAATTCATTTTCGACTTCAAAACCGATATAATCCGGTTTTACGTCAGCTTCACGACGGGACGGTTTATCCAGCAATGTGACTATTTTAACACTTGCAGCACCTTTATGGAGCAGTGTTCTGCAGACAGTGTGGATTGTTCTGCCTGTATCGACAATATCTTCTACCAGAATGATATCCATGCCCTTGACGGATGTATCCAGGTCTTTCAGAATACGGATATCTCCGGTGGACTCTGTACCGGCATAGCTTTTTACATCCATGAAATCATATTGCAGATCCAGATCGATATGCTTGATCAATTCTGCCAGAAACGGTACAGACCCTCTCAGCAATGCAACCAGCAGGGGGGATTTTTCCTTATCTTTATAATCTTCAGTAATCTGTTTTCCCAACTCTTTACTGCGCTCTTTTATCTGTTCTTCAGTTAACAAGATTTTTTTTATGTTCTTTTGTTCCCACATGTTACGTTGTCTATCCTTCGATTGTGTTATATTGTACCACATTGAAATCCGGGTTTATAGAGAAATGCCACTGATTACAGCCGATTCCCGGTACCAAAATGATTTCTTTTCGGCAATTTTCAACAATCGGCCATGTTTTTCTTTTATACAGCGGAATATGTTTGTCTATGAAAAAACGACTGATCTTCTTTTTCCCGTAACGCATGGATATTGCATCTCCCTCTCGAAAAGACCGTATTGTCAAAGGAAAATCATCTTCTTTCACCGTGACGGCATATACTCCCTGTTTTCCTTCCTCAACATGATATGTACTTTTGCGGATATGCATTAAGTCTGCAACGGATTGATACACATCCTCAAACGGTTCATATCCGGAATGGAGAAAAAACTCACCCTGGTCCTGGACCAGAAACATATCTCCGCACGGGATCATGAAATCATTCTTCTGCATCAGAATATGATCACATTCCCTGATAAAAGACAGAGAATGATTTTTCTTCACATCGGTAATCATTCTTAGCAATGCCAGGCGGTCTTCTTCGGATAAAGAACGATACGATGACAAATTGACTTTATCTTCTTTTTTCATTGTCGAAACACGGCAGCTTCTCTCCTGCATCACTGCATTTTTCTGTCGTATTTCTTTCAAAACCATATCCCTTTCAAAGCGGTTCATCTTTTCAACAATCTCATGACGGATTCTGTTTCTTTCATAGATATCGCTCATGTTCGTACAATCGATGTAATATCTGATATGGTTTGCCTCACAATAGGCAATCAGATCCTTCTTCGTATACTGCAATAAAGGCCTTTTCACAAGAATTCCGTGATAAAGCATCTCCTCTTTGAGTCCGTAATATGCAGGAACTAGATTTTTATTTTCCTGCATGAAATATGTTTCCAACAAATCATCTTCATGATGCGCAACCAGAACACCTCTGTATCCATATTCCTTAACCAGTTTTTCAAAAAAATCATATCGCCATTTTCTTGCAGCAGCTTCAAAATTGCCCGACCATGTAAAAGGCTCATTTAAAACATGCAGAACAATATGATATTTCTCACAAAAAGAACGCACATATGCTTCCTCTTCATCCGCTTCATCACGATGATGATAATTCACATGTGCTGCAGATACAGCAATTCCCTTTTTGATGTACATGTGCAATAAAGCCATGGAATCCGGTCCTCCGGATACGGCAACAAGCCATGTGTAATCTGTTTTTTTCATGCAGATATAGTATCACAAAACAACGATGATTACCCGATCCATTTTTGCCAGTTATATGTAACAACATTTCTGTTCCGGTTAGAAGCTGTACTTCCCGGATTATCCTCTTCATCTGAAATCATCAGATGAAGCATGCGATGCTGAATGTCATGAAACAGTTTACTGTCAGGATCCAGATGGGCTTTGATATCTATAATCCTGGCAGTATTGACATATTTCACATCATTGAGAAACAATACCGAAGGCTTGGCCATCCCTTCTATTTTTCCGATTTTCATCAGATGTTTTTTGCCATAGGGATTCGTTTTCGGATCATATGCACTTTCCAGTGTTTTTATATTACTTGTCATAGGAATGCATAATGCTTTCAGATTATAAATGGACATGATAATCGCAAAGTGCTGAAAACCGATCTCATTCAGATATGCCTGTCCGAAATCCATATAACAGATATCCCCTTTTCTGGCATAAATTCCAAACTCACTGCTGGAAGAAAGAAGATTTCTCTCTTTCCAGTTGGCTTCCGATATCATACAATCGTTTGCCAGTTCCGGGTACAACATCTGATAGATACCCGATTTCATATGCATGTATTGATTCCACGCTGCTTCTTTTTCATATTTTCTGCTCATAATTCCTTCTTTCCAACAAAAAAAGATGCATTGCACATCTTCCTAATGATTTATTCTTTTGTCTTTTGTTTTTTCACATGATCAGGTTTCTGATTCTCTTCAAGTCTGCACTTGTAAATTCCGGATTAGCTTTTTTCAGCGCATCAATTACTCCGTCAGCACCAAATACTTTGGCAAAAGATCTCATGCACTGTCTGAACTCTTTTTCCTGATTTTTGATAATAGAGTCCTTATTCTTTATTTCATTATTCTTATTCTTTATTTCATTATTCTTATTTCTTATTTCATTATTCTTGTCCCTAATGACATTCTCTTTGTCCTTTATTACATTATCTTTTTCAGCCAGAAGGCTGTCTTTTTCCTTCACAGCTTTATTGATTCGCCTTTGCACAGGCTCTTTCAGGATATCCATAACAACCTCATCCATCTCTTCCAAAGTCATGACTTCGCTTTTTCTTCTTCACATTTTTTCATATTCCTTTCTGTTCGCACTGATCGCAAATGATATTACTGTATGTAAATCCTCAATATTGCTTCCTCTTTTCATGCAGGATACAGCTTGAGAAAACATTCTTTCCAAATCTGATGCGGATGCCCGTTTCGAAA
>JAFYCG010000008.1 GCA_017539825.1 Solobacterium sp.
ACGCCAGTCAACATGGACGCCAAGGTTTTCCATCATGGCACGGATTTCCCCTGGATCTTCTGCTGTTCCGATGTCACAAAGCTCATGAAGAGAAGGCTCAAATTCAAAACGGCCTCTCACAAAGCTTGTGGCACAACCGCCGGGAAGGTTATGCTGTTCAATCAGAAGCACTTTCTTTCCGGCTTTTGCCAGGTGCAAGGCAGACGATAAACCCGCATTGCCGGCCCCGACAACAACCACATCATATATATTATTCATGGTAAAATGATGCCTCCTGTTATTATAATTATGTAGTTGTTTTCATGAAGATTCAAGTTGAAAAAACATGCATACATTACATTTGTCAATATTTGACTTGGTTGTTCGGCTTTTTTCTTTCCACCCTTTTAAAATTCGCTTATAATTTTTTTGATTAACCTTGCCGGAGCAATGAAACGGGTAATATATCTTTTGGAGAAATGGTTTATGGACAGGAATCAAAAGAAAATGATTTTGGTGATCAGTGTCGTTTTACCGGTGATTTGTGTGATGATTGTCGCCTGGCTTTTGCTGCTACAGAAAAAAGACATGTCATTTATGCAAAATGAAAAACGACATATTTTCGGTGTGACATTTATGACCATGAATAATCCATATTATGAATGCCTGGATACAAGAATGAGAGCCGTCATAGAAGAAAACGGAGATATTCTTTTGACAAGGGATGCAGCATTAAGTCAGAAAAGGCAGAATGAAGAAATCAGGGAATTGATTGATAACGGAGCAGAGGTTATTTTTATCACATGTGTTGACTGGGAGAAAGCTGAAGAAGGAATACAGATTGCCGTGAAAGCGAACGTTCCTGTTGTTGTTCTGGATGCACCAGTTAAAAATGATGAAGCAGTAACATGTACAATTGTTTCCGATAACTATAAAGCCGGAGTTTTGTGCGCAAGGCACCTTTTATCGGTGAGAAATTCCGCGAAGATTCTGTTATTGGAACATACCACAACCGGATCGGGTACGGAAAGAATCCAGGGTTTTATTGATACAATCCAGGGAAATGAAAATTATGAAATTGTCGGATCAGGTGAAACAGACGGGCAGATTGAAAGCTCCATGCCGGTCATGGAGGAACTACTGAAAAATTATCCGCAGGTGGATACAGTGATGGCTTTAAATGATCCCAGTGCTTTAGGAGCGATGGCTGCAATTGAAGGGGCCGGTTTATCCGACCGTTTTCTGGTATATGGCGTTGACGGATCACCGGAGGCAAAAGCACTTATCAAAGATGAAATGATGACAGCAACCTGTGCACAGTTTCCTTATGAGATTGCCAAAACAGCTGTGCTTACCGGGTATGAAATTATTAACGGAATGCAGGTGGATCACAGAATTGTGATTCCGGTAGAACTGATTACACAGAGAAATATTGACCGTTTTGATCTTGTGGGGTGGCAGTGATGGATGAAATAAAAGATCTTTCCAAAACGGTCTGGTACATGTATTTTCTGAATTTTTGTATCATACTGTATTACAGTATTGTCTGCATTGTCACAAAATACAGAATATGCAATACATTCTATGCATATGAATTTCTTTCCACGGTTCAATCTACACCGATGAAACCATGGGATATCGTGATTTATTCATTCCTCTGTTTTTTCATTCTTCTCTATCTCAGTTTAAGGAAAAATAACTGGGATCAGCCGAAGAATATCTCCATCACATTGTGTTGTCTTGGAGAAATACTGTTATGCATTGGCATAATTGCCTCAATGAATTTCTATTACAGCGGCATTGCACTGGTGGTTCTTGCAGATCTGATCAATGTTTTCTATAAAACAAGACTACGATCTCTTCTGATGGCAGTATTAATCCTGATCTTTGTCATCGGAAGATATGAGATTATTCCGTTTACCTGGGAGAGAATCTCATTTTCCTCCTATTTAAGCTATTATACTTCCTCTGCACAGATGCTGTTGTCGGGAGTGGAGAGTGTGCTCGTTTCCACGAATACAATGATGTTTGTATATTCTATGGTTCGTCTGTTTACAAGCCAGAGGGAAGAAAACGAAAGAATCAAGAATCTGTATGCCCAGCTGAAGGAGGCGAACCGGAAATTAAAGGAATACATGCTTGAGCTTGAACGCATGACGGAAGTAAGGGAAAGAAACAGACTTGCCCGTGAAATACATGATACTCTCGGTCATACCCTGACAGGGATTATCATGGGAACGGAAGCTTCTCTTGCTTTGATGGAAAAGAACCCTTCAGAAGCAAAAGAAAGGCTTGCTTCTGTTACCGAATCAGCCAGAGACGGACTGAATGATGTAAGACAATCTATAAAAGCACTACGACCGGATGCTTTGGAAAATCATAATCTGGAACAGGCACTCAAAGACATGATTGCCAAATACCAGAAAACCACTTCCGTTACAATCATGTATGAACAACAAGCCGGGAAGCTGGAATTTGCGGATGATGAGGAAGATACTCTGTATCGTATTATCCAGGAAGGCATGACAAATGCGGTAAGACATGGAAATGCTAATTTCATACATATTAAGCTTCAAAGGTTTGATGATATTCTGGTCATAGATATCCGTGATAACGGCGAAGGATGTGATGAAGTCAAGGAAGGATTCGGCTTACGTCATATGCAGGAGAGACTGGAATTACTGAGCGGTTCATTGACGTATGGAAACAGAAAAGACGATCCTGCAGACAGGCAGAATGGTTTTTATATCATCGCCAGTCTTCCGGTAAGAAATAAGGAGGAAACGGAAAATGGTTAAAGTGCTTATTGTTGATGATCAGGAATTATTCAGAGACAGTTTATCAATTATCATATCCACTTTGGATGACCTTGAAGTGACAGGTTCTGCAGCCAATGTGAATGATGCATTAAAGAATATTGAAGAAGTAAAGCCGGATGTCGTATTAATGGATATCAGGATGCCGGGAAAAGACGGTGTCGAAGGAACAAGAATCATTAAGAACAGATACCCTGAAATCAAGGTCATTGTTTTAACGGTTTTTGATGATGATGACTATGTTTACGGTGCATTGAAATACGGTGCAAGCGGATATCTTCTGAAAGGCTGTTCGCAGAAAGAACTGCATGAAGCCATTATGGCGGCGATGAATGGCGGGGCAATGATTAATCCGGATATCGCTATGAAGATGATTCACTGGTTCTCAGAGATCGCAAAGAAAACATCCGGCATCCAGGTGGATAAGAAACAGCTGGAGAATCTGAGTGAAAGTGAACTGAAGATTATCAATGCGGTAAGCAGGGGACTTTCCAATAAGGAGATTGCTTCTGAACTGTATTTATCAGAAGGAACAGTCAGAAATTATATCAGCAGTATTCTTTCCAAGCTGGACTTAAGAGACAGGACACAGCTGGCTATATGGGCTGTTCAGAAAGAATTGTCTGACATATGAGTAAAAAAGATAAAACCGTTTCCGGGATTATTCTGAGTATTATCCTGCTTCTTGTTTTTGTCGGTATTTACCGGTTGAATATTTTTAAAAATCAGATTGTTCTGAAAGTCGGTATTCATTCCGGTGATTACTGGGATAATCCTAACGGCAATTATTATGAGACGCTTGATTTCGCTATTGAGAAGTTTGAAGCTGCTCATGAGAATGTAAAGGTGGAATATGTCAGCGGTATAGGCGCTGATGATTACAGTGAATGGCTTTCAGAGCAGATTGTCAAGGGAGAGGAACCGGATGTATTTCTTGTGCTTCCTGAAGATTTTAGTCTTTTTGCTCCTGCGGGTATTCTTGCAGATCTGGATCAGATGATTTGGGATGATGCTTCATACAGCAGGAAGAATTTTTATTCTCCCTGTATCAAAGCCGGGACATATAATGATACGCAGTATGCTCTTCCATATGAAAGTGTTCCGACGGTCATGTTTGTGAATAAGACGCTGCTTGCTGAAAAAGGAATACCTTTTCCTGACAGTAACTGGTCATGGGAAGATTTTTATGAGATCTGTAAACAGGTTACGGATCTGGAAGAACATGAATATGGTGTATATGATTATTCCTGGCTGGATGCAATGTATACCAATGGAATGACACTGTTTTCGGAAGATGGAAAAACATGCAATCTGAGCAAGGAAAAGGTTAAGGAAGCCATTCAGTTTGTGATTGATCTGGAAGCATTAAACGAAGGCTATACTGTCAGTTCCAAAGATTTGACCTGGGGAAAGTGGCTTTCCATCCTTTTCTGTACTCGGAATACAGAGCGTATCAGCCTTATCCCTGGAGGGTAAAAAAATATACGGATTTTGAATGGGAAGGTATTACCATGCCTGCCGGTCCTTTTGGGGACAATGTATCGGAACTGCATACAATGCTTTTGGGAATCAGCTCACGGACAACACATAAGGATCTGGCATGGGAACTGATCCGGATGCTTTCGGGGGATGAAGAAATTCAGAAAAACCTGTGCATGAATTCAAGCGGCATTTCTCCTTTAATCAGTGTTGCGGAAGACCCGGAAATGGTTTCTATGATACAGGAAAACATACCCGGAGGCAGTTCGTTTGAAGGAAATATCATTCATGAGATTATGAGTACAGCTGTTTATACACCGCATTTTCCAAAATATTCCCAGGCATTAAGAATGGCGGAGGAAACAGTAGCAGAGCAGATCAGGCTTGGCAATGTCTCTTCCGGTACATTGATTATTTCGACAAGAGAGATCAATCAGCTGCTGGAGAAAAAATAATTTCATAAACACTTTTGATTCATTGAAAACCTGTAAAAGGTATATATAATGAGAAAAACAGGCAGGTGAATTATGGCAGATCAATATTTAAAAGCGAAAAAACTGGCAGATAAAGAAATACATAAGGCGGTACTGAAGGGTGAATATCCGTATGTAAAAGCACTGGATGATATAGTACAGGCAAAAGATATAGCCAAACAGACCAATCTCGGTGTTATGGAAATACCTGCTGATTATATTGTGGGCACAAAAACAAGAGGCAGACAGAATATGTTTGCGTGCAATTTTATGCCTGCTGCAGACCATGATACAGAGTTTGCGATGAAATGGGTAAATCTATATAACTTTCAGGAAGAACATGGTGTACAGGATCCGATTCTGGTTTATGAATACAGACATCTGTTCTATGTACAGGAAGGAAACAAAAGGGTATCTGTCTTTAAATATCTGGAAGTTCCAACCATTACAGCGGAAGTGATCCGTGTTGAAAGCCTGGAAAAAGATGACTTGTATGAAGAATTTCTTTCTTTTTATCGCTGCACAGGATTGTATGAACTGTATTTTACCCAAAAGGGAAGCTATAAGAAGTTTGCCAAACTTCTCGGTAAAACACTTGATAATAAATGGGATGAGGCTTTGGTCAGAAGTATCAGGGCATCCTATTATATCTTTCAGAAAGCATTCAAGAAAAGAACAGATGAAGATTCACTGTCCTGCAGTGATGCTTTCCTGATTTTCCTGAATGTTTACGGACTGGATGGCATACGGAAATCAGATCGTTCTTCTCTTGATCAGAAGATGGTGAAGATCTGGAATGAAGTTGTCACCGTATCGGAAGACAAGCCCATTCAGCTGATGGATCAGCCGGAAGAAAAGAAAGAACCGGTGATTGATTTCTCCAAGATCATTCCGTTAAAAAAGATCAAGATCGGTTTTGTGTATGATTCCGATCCGGAAATATCCTCTACCGTGTATGAACATGAACTGGGAAGAATTCTTGTTTCCGAAAGATACAGGGATAAGATTGCAACTGTTTCTTACCCTCACGCAAATGCGGCAATACTGGATAAAGCAGTCAAAGAAAACGATGTGATTTTCACCACATCTCCGTTATTACTCGAGGATACGTTCCGTCTTGCGATAAAGTATTCCGGAAAGAAATTCTTCAACTGTTCTCTCTATCAGAAGCAGAATGCGGTGCGGAATTATGAAGTCAGAATGTTTGAGGCAAAATTCCTTCTGGGTGCATTAGCTGCAACACTTTGTGACAATCACAGACTTGGTTATATTGCTGAGTATCCGGTATACGGAACCATCGCAAATATCAATGCCTTTGCGATCGGTGCAGCCATGATTGATCCTAAAATGGAGATCTATCTAGGCTGGAGTGAAACACTGGACAAAGACTGGCAGGAGCAGATGCAGAGATTGAATATCAATATTTTCTCCGGACCGGAACTGCCTTCTTTTGAAAAAGACAATATCGAATACGGCATCTATCAGTTTACTGATAACGGGGTTGTCAATCTGGCTGCACCGGTTATCAACTGGAGCAATTACTACGAAAAACTGATTGATAATCTTTTGGATAATCAGCTCGATTCTCCAAAAGATAAAGCAGTCAATTACTGGTGGGGCATGGCATCCGGTGTATTGGATGTCACAGTTTCACAAAGACTTCCATATCCATCCAGAAAATTAGTTCAATTATTAAGGAACGGATTAATCCATAAGACTCTGAGTCCGTTTGAAGGTGAACTGCACAGTCAGGAAGGGCTGATTCAGGAAGCCAAAGCAGGCAGGCTGTCCAACGAAGACATTATTACAATGGATTGGCTGAATGACAATATTATCGGTATTATTCCGCAATATCATCAGCTGACCACAATCGGTAAGGAAATGACAGAAATCAGCGGTGTAAAAAAATGAAAATCATGGTGATTGCAGACAGAGAGGATCCCGGTCTTTGGGATTATTATTCCCCTAAAAAAACAGAAGGTGTAGATCTCATACTTTCATGCGGAGATCTTGCGCCGGAATATCTTGAATTTTTAGTGACCGTAGCGAATTGTCCTCTTCTGTTTGTAAGAGGAAACCATGATCAGAAATATGATGTAAAGTATCCGGACGGGTGCATTGACATCGATGATAAAATATATAATTATAAAGGACTGCGAATCCTTGGATTAGGCGGAAGCAGAAGATACAGACCCGGTTCGGATATGTATACGGAAAAGGAAATGCGAAAGAGAATCCGCAAGCTGAAGACAAAGCTGTATTTCACAAACGGATTTGATATTCTTTTAACACATGCCCCGGCAAGAGGATATGGTGATCTGGAAGATCTGCCACATCAGGGATTTGACTGTTTTAATACCTTATTGGAAAAATACCATCCGAAATATATGTTGTATGGACATGTTCATCAGGAGTATGGAGATTTTCAAAGGGAATATGTACATTCCTGCGGAACAAAACTGATTAACGGTTACAGCCGATATATTCTTGAAGTGGATGATAGTATGTTTCCTGAAGAAGGCAAAACCGGAAGGCGTCTGTATGACCGGTATATCACATGGAAGAAGAGAAGGTAATTGTATGTTTTATCAGGAAAAGAATGCCCTGATTCTGAAACATCAGGGTGAAACATTACGCATTGAAGCCTGGGGTGAGGATGCATTGAGAATCAGAAGCACAATGTATCCTTGTTTTACAGAACAAAATTGGGCTTTAACGGAAGAGGTGAAAGATACTCTTCCTGTTATTGTTTATGATGAGAACAATGCATCCATGCAAAACGGAAATCTCAAAGCTGTCGTCAACAAGCAGGGTGTCATCGCATTCTATAAGGATAATCAGATGATCCTGCGGGAATATTTCAGGAATTATGAAGGCACTTTATGTAGGGAAAGCAGATGTCTGAAATATATCAATCGTGAATATGTACCGTATGTAGGCGGGGATTACCGGATCATTCAGAAATTTGATTCGGATCCGGAAGAAAAAATCTTCGGCATGGGCCAGTACCAGCAGGCTAACACAAACCTGAAAGGATGTATTCTCGATCTTCAACAGAGAAATTCCCAGGTTTCCGTACCGTTTATGATTTCCGATAAAGGTTATGGATTACTTTGGAACAATCCGGCGGTAGGAAGAGTATCTTTCGGCATGAACCTCAGCGAATTTGTGGCAGAAGGCACAAAACAGCTGGATTACTGGATTGTCGCAGGAAAGGATCCGAAAGATCTTTTGAAAAAATATACGGATGTCACCGGAAGAGCTGCTGTTTTTCCGGAGGATTTAATGGGCTTATGGCAATGCAAGCTGCGTTACCGCACACAACAGGAAGTGCTGGAAACAGCTCATGCATGCAAAGAACATGATGTACCGATTGATGTGATTGTGATTGACTTTTTCCATTGGCCATACCAGGGGGACTGGCGCTTTGATGAAACATACTGGCCTGATCCGAAAGCTATGGTTGATGAACTGCATGAAATGGGAATCAAAGTATGTGTCTCCGTCTGGCCTTCGGTAGATAAAAAGAGCGAAAACTTTGAAGAGATGTATGAAAGAGGTCTTCTGATCCGTACGGAACGCGGTGGTGCACAGACATATGATTATCAGGGAGACTGTGTAGAAATCGATGCCACAAATCCCGAGGCAAGAGAATATCTTTATGAAAAGGTGAAGAAGAATTATCTGGATCTTGGCATAGACATGGTCTGGCTGGATAATGCCGAACCGGATTATGTCAAATATGATTTTGACCATTACAGATATTATCTTGGTACGGCTTTATCCTGTTCCAATATCTACCCGCAATACTACAGCCGTGCAATCTATGACAATCAGATCAAGGACGGAGTTAATAATCCCGTAAACTTATTGCGTTCTGCCTGGGCAGGAAGCCAGAAATACGGCAATGTGGTATGGTCCGGGGATGTTCCGAGCACTTTTGAATCCTTGCGTGATCAGCTGCAATGCGGTATCAATATGGGTCTTGCAGGTATTCCATGGTGGACAACAGATATCGGCGGCTTCATGACAGATGATGTCAACGATCCGTCTTTCAGACAGTTGTTAATCAGATGGTTTGAATTTGCAACATTTACAGCTGTATTGCGTCTGCATGGAGAAAGAGGACCGAAGGATATACCACCGCTGGATAACAGGGATTTTGGCGGAGGTTATCTTCATACAGGTCATGCCAATGAGCTCTGGAGCTATGGAGAAGAGAATTATAAAATCATGCGCAAATACCTGGATCTTCGTTTATCGATGCATGACTATATTCATTCTTTATTCAAAGAAGCACATGAAAACGGATCTCCGTTACTTCGCGCAATGTTCTATGAGTTCCCGGAAGATCAAAACTGCTGGAATATCTATGACCAGTACATGTTTGGCGGCGAATACCTTGTTGCCCCGATTCTCTATGAAGACATGTATGAACGCAATGTATATCTTCCTGCAGGAGAATGGGAAGATATCCGTGACGGAAAAATTTATCCCGGTGGTAATACCATTGTCGCAGAGGCACCGCTTGAATCCATTCCTGTTTTCAGAAAAATCCAATGAATTTGAAAGCCATCAATGTTTTGATGGCTTTTTGGTGGTACAATAGCAATGTTTTGCGAGGACAATTATGCAGATAAATGAGAAAAAAGAATTATTTGAAAATACACCTATTCCGAAGGCATTGGCAACTCTGGCGGTTCCGACCATTATCAGCCAGTTAATCAATCTGATCTACAATATGGTCGATGCTTTCTTCATCGGCAGGACCGGTAACTCGTATATGATGGCAGCGACAACACTGACATTAACTATGACGATGATGAATGTGGCTTTTTCCAATTTGTTTGGAGTAGGCGGAGGCAGTTTGATTGCCAGATTAATGGGAATGAAAAAGGATGAGGAAGCTAAAAGTGTAGGGGCATTCAGTTTCTTCGGTTGTCTGGCATTATCTTTTTGTACATCTTTGTTGATATTTTTCTTTCTGAATCCATTGTTATATTTCCTTGGTGCATCGGAAATGACCATTGAATATGCAAGACAATACACGATGTTTGTCATTGTAATCGGTTCAATACCAACCATTTTATCTTTGACATTGGCACATCTTTTACGTAATTCCGGTTATTCTTCTCAGGCAAGCATGGGATTAAGCGGCGGAGGAATTCTGAATATGATTTTGGATCCGTTATTCATGTTTGTGATTCTGCCAAGGGGACTGGAAGTAACCGGTGCTGCACTTGCTACCTTGATTTCCAATGTACTTGCATGTGCATATTTACTGTATGCGTATAAAAAAGCATCTTTAACTGCACCGTTAAGCTTCAAGTGGAGTGATGCGGTAAAGATTACATCCGCCAATCGCAAAGGTTTGTTTACGGTTGGTATTCCTTCGGCAATTCTTACCGGTTTATTTGATGTCGCAAATATCTGTGTCAACATGCTTGCTTCTGCCCACAGTGACCTGGTTCTTGCAGGCATGGGTATTGTCATGAAGGTAGAGAGAATTCCGAATGCGATCAATGTCGGATTATGTCAGGGAATGCTTCCAATTGTGGCATATAACTACAGTTCGGGTAATCATGAAAGAATGAAGAATACGATCGGTTTTGCCAGAGTATGTGGCTTAGGCGTTTCTTTCTTCAGCATCATTCTTTTACAGACATGTGCCCGTCCGGTTACCAATCTGTTTCTGAATACTTCTGCAGGAGATGCAGAGGCAGCATTAATGACAATCGGTTTTGCATCCTTGTTTTTGCGGATCCGCTGTATTGCTTCACCGGTACAGTTTATCAACTATCACACTTCCTTCTGCATGCAGGCGATGGGTAACGGAAAAGCTACCATGTTGCACGCAGTTGTCAGAGAGCTTGTCTTCTATATTCCATTCATGTTCTTACTGGATAAGCTGTTTGGAGAAGTTGGCCTTGCCTCTGCTTTGCCGGTTGGAGAAGCATGCGGTGCAATCTTTGCGTTATTGTTATTGAGATATGTATTGAAGAAAAAAGAAGAAAGTATATGAGAAACTCTGTTGCATGCAGAGTTTTTCTTTACCGAATGAAGAGTATATCGGTTTATGAAGTGACGGAAATCATCTATAATGAATATATCCAAAAGATTTAAGACATATAATTTAAAAAAGGAGGAGTGATTATGCCTTACACGAAACTTTTTGAACCCGGTAAAATCGGCAATTTGGAACTGAAAAACCGTATTGTTATGCCGGCAATGGGTTGCTCACTTGCTGAAGTCAGCGGTGAAGCAGGACAGAGAATGATCAAATACTATGCAGACCGTGCAAAAGGCGGAGCAGGTCTGATCATTACGGAAATTACACGTGTAGATGATGAAACAGGCGTAGGTACGCCAAACCAGCTGAGTGTGACAAACACGCACATGATTGCACAGTTAAGCAGACTTGCTGAAGCAGTACATGCGTATGACACAAAAATCTTTGTACAGCTGCATCATCCGGGTAACCAGACACCAAGCAGACTGATCGGCGGAAAACAGCCTGTATCAGCATCTGATGTTACCTGTAAAGTCATCGGTGAACAGCCAAGACCTTTAACCACAGAAGAAGTTGAAGGCATGGTAAAGAAGTTTGTGACAGGTGCTGTTATAGCCCAGAAAGCAGGAATTGACGGTGTTGAAATTCATGCAGCACATGGCTATCTTGTCAGCCAGTTCCTTTCCCCGCACACAAACAAAAGAGAAGACAAGTACGGCGGAAGTTTTGAAGGCAGAATGCGCTTTGTGACGGAAATTATCAAAGGCATTCAGATGTATTGCGGTCCAAGATTCCCGATCTCTGTTCGTATGAACGGTAATGACTATCTGCCGGATGGCATCGATGATGAAGAAGGTATCCGCATTGCCAAATATCTTGAAGCATTAGGCGTTCAGTGCATCAACGTCAGCTGCGGTATGTATGATTCCGGTTCCACAATCATTGAACCTTCCTACTATGCAGAAGGATGGAAGAAGCACTTGGGCGGTAATATCCGTAAAGCGATCAATATTCCGGTTATTGCGGTAGACAATATCAAGCATCCTTCCTTTGCAGAACAGATGTTAGAAGAGGGAAATTGCGACTTCGTCGGTATCGCAAGAGGACATCTTGCTGATCCAAACTGGGGTGCAAAGGCAAAAGCAGGAGAAGACAAGCTGATCCGCAAGTGCTTAGGCTGTATGGAATGCTTCCGTATCCTGAATGACGGATTGCCGCTTGGCTGTACATTGAATCCGGTACTTGGACGTGAGTTTGAATGGGGAGATGAAAAGCTTGTTAAGAACGGTGAAGGAAGAACAGTCGCAGTCATCGGTGGCGGTCCTGCAGGTATGCAGGCATCAGTCACATTGGCTAAGAGAGGTTTCAAAGTTGTTCTGTTTGAAGCTTCCGGCAAACTGGGAGGAACAGTCAATCTTGCTGCTGTACCGCCATTCAAGGGAATGCTGAATGAATTTATAGAGACACAGGAAGAAGAATTAAAGAAATACGGTGTTGAAGTCAAACTGAATACAAAAGCTGGATTGCAGGAAGTCAAAGAAACCGGTGCAGAAGCCGTATTCCTTGCTGCCGGCGGAAGACCGATTGTTCCAAATCTTCCGGGTATTGAAAAAGCATTAACCGCTGAAGATGTATTGGCAGGAACAGCTGAAGTCAAGGGAGAAAATGTAGTTGTCATCGGTGGCGGCGTCACAGGTCTTGAAACAGCGGAATACCTGGCAAAAGATCATAAAGTCACGGTTGTTGAAATGATGGACAAAGTCGGCGGTAATCTGTATCCGAGTGTCACAATGCATCTTGTACAGGAAATCATGAAAACCGGCGGTATGATTGCTAAAGGAAAAGCTTTAACAGAAGTCAAAGATCAGGAAGTAACTGTCAAGGATATGAAGACCAATGAAGTTGCCAATATTCCTGCAGAAACAACGGTTCTTGCAATGGGTGTAAGAGCAGACAGAGAAGCATATGCAGAACTCAAAGAAGCATATGGAGATCATCTGATTCTGGTTGGTGATGCAAACAAACCGGGACAGATTTATGATGCATTACATTCTGCACATGATAGAGCATTTGTATATTGTGCATAATAGCTGTTTCTCTATCCCACAAAAAATAACTGAAAAAAATCTTTAACCCTAAAGCCTTGCACCGGAACGATCTTCCTGGTACAAGGCTTTAGAACAGATCGGCAGATTTGCAGATATAATGGAAATGAAGAATTCGTATTTGAAGACAGAATGGACATAAGCATATAACGAAGGAGAAAAGCATGAAGTATACGGGAAGTGACAGAGTCAGTGACATTCAGATCGCATAT
>JAFYCG010000001.1 GCA_017539825.1 Solobacterium sp.
AAAATATATCAAGGATATGTTCTTCCGTAAGGCCGGATTGCCGATCCTGATGGTCCGTTTCCCGGATGGAAGGGAAGTTCCGTATTGGAATACTTTCTATCAGGAAGTCAACTATCCGGATCTGAATGCATACGAACTGGTCAGAGATCTGGGATTGCAGTATGTCGCATCCGAAGAAATTGCAAAGATCTTTAACAGCTCTGATAAGAACCTGGAAGAAATCGATTTCGGCAGATGGAACAAATACAAGGATGAAATCCTGGAATATGTAAGAAGCAGGCGTACCTATCTTGGACAGATGGACCTGAATATCAAATCCGATCTTGTCTGGGATTATTATCGTGATACACTGGCAAAACTGGCAAGCTATGGTACATCCATTGTCCGTCTTGATGCATTTGCCTATGCACCGAAAGAAGTCGGTGAAAGAAACTTCCTGAATGATCCGGGTACATGGGATCTTCTGGAAAAGATTGATGAAATCGCAAAGCAGCATAAGCTGATGCTGCTGCCGGAAATTCATGCTTCTTATGAAGAGAAGATCTATGAAATTCTTGCAGATAAAGGATATATGGTATATGACTTCTTCTTACCGGGACTGGTCATCGATGCATTTGAAAGGAAGAACGGTTCCTATCTGAAGAAATGGATTGATGAAATTGTTGAAAAGAAGATTCAGACAGTCAATATGCTTGGATGTCATGATGGTATTCCGCTGCTTGACTTAAAGGGATTGTTACCGGAAGAAAGCATTCAGAATGTCATTCAGACAACCGTGAAGAGAGGCGGATATGTCAAGGATCTGCATGGTGCTAAGAATGTCTATTACCAGGTAAATGCTACATACTACAGTGCACTGGGAGAAAGCGATCAGAGAATGCTGATGGCAAGAGCTCTGCAGATGTTCATGCCGGGCAAGCCGCAGATCTGGTATCTGGATCTGTTTGCCGGTAAGAATGACTATGAAGGTATGAGAAGAGCAGGTGCAGGCGGACATAAGGAAATCAACAGAACCAATCTGACCATGGAGCAGATTGAAGAAGGCCTGCAGAAAGATGTTGTTCTGAAACAGTTGGAAATGCTTCGCATGAGAAACAATTGCAAAGTATTCTCAGAGGATGCGGAAATCACTTGTGCATTAAATGGTTCCGAGATGTGCATCACATGGAAGAATACGTATGGCAAAGCAGTTCTGACAATGGATTTTGAAAAAGAAACCTATCAGATTCAAATAGATGAATAAAGAAAAAGGGGCAGTGGATCACTGCTCCTTGTTTATGCTTCACATGCCACAACAATACCTTTCCGTTCCATGTAGTAACTGCATAGTCCTCTGGTCGGGAAAATTTGAATGTCTGAAAAAGGATATTCTTTTAATATAGTTTGTTTTAAGGTTTCAGCCAGTTCTTCGTTTTCAACATGAGTAATTACCACATTGCCGCCATGATATCCGGCATTTTTCATATCCTGCAAAAGTGTGCGGACGGCTTTCTTTTCACCTCTTGCCTTGCCGGTAACACTGATCTTTCCTTCTTCGGAAGCTGTACCGACTACAGAAATGTTCAGAAGGCATAATGCTGCAGCTGCAGCTTTATTCACTCTGCCGTTCTGGCTGAGATTATGCAAAGAGAAGAAGGAGAAAAAGAGACGGGTATGTTTCAGATATTCGCGTAAAGTTTTTTCTGTCGTTTCAAAATCTTCACCGCTTCGAATCAGCTTCGCTGCTTTTAACAGAACCAGTACCTCTTCTCCTCCTGTAGAAAGGGAATCAATGACGGATATCTTTGCATCCGGATGATCTTCTTTATACATATTTGCAGCGGTCATTGCGCTGTTATAAGAACCTGAAAGAGAGCTTGTTACGGTTAATACGATGATTTCTTCTGCACCTTCAAAAGCACTCAGCCATTGATCGACAGAAGGACAGGACGTATAGGAACGTCCCTTATATTTTTCCAGATAATCCAGCATTTCTGTAATATTCAAAGAAGGATCATCAGTAAAACTTCTTTCATCTGTATAAATGGTTAAAGGTACGGTAGAGAAGTCAGGAATATCAAGTGTATATAAGTCACAGGATGAATCAGCAATCAATCTCATGATAAAACCTCCATGCGATGCAATTGTATGTGTTTTCCAATCATGCTAAAATAAACACAATACCGTAAAGTGTAACAATTCATACAAAAACGGGGAAAGTGTAACACCTATGAAAATCAAAACAGACTTAAACAGCCGGACGGTTTCCACCCGTATCGCAATCGGAAATGCAATTCTGGATGAACTCGAACAGAATGAGTTTGACAAAATCAAAGTGGCACATGTCATCAAAAGGGCAGGGGTATCCAGAATGTCCTTTTACCGGTATTATGAAAATCTCTATGATGCCTTATGTGATTATCTGAATATTATTGTTAACGGGTATATGATTGAAGGCGGAGAGGTAAATGACCCTGGTGTATATATGCAGCTGGATCATATTGAATTCTCTTTGAATTATTTTGACAGGTATTCCCATTATTTCCTGACTTTAAACCGTCATGGATTGTATACGATACTGATTGATGCAGTGAATGAATACATGATGAAGAACATCCTTCCGCAGAAAAAACTGCATATGTATGAATTGTATGCATATGCAGGAGGTCTTCTGAATTCCTTTTTGAAATGGGAGGAAGACGGAAAGAAAGAATCCGCACATAATGTGGCTTTAATGATCTACAGATTATTCAATCATACAGACTTCCGCTGAGAGGAAGTCTTTTTTTTGATCAATATTATAAAAGACAGCTTTTATAAAGCTGTCCGGCATTGAAGCCTCCTTCTATGCGTGTCTATTATAACAGATCAAATCTTATCTTTTGCTTAATGATTTTAAACATTTTAAGTAAAAAATGAAAAAATGTAACAAATAGGAGCTTTGTACAAGACTGTAAATAATATTTGTCATATACTTATTCTTGCTTAATCACTACAGCTGGGGGAGTATTTTGATGTATTGAATACTTTCTCTTTGACGAAAGTACATTCATCAAAACCTGTGATTATTATTTCCAAGTTGACTGGTAAATATTTGATGCAATTACTTAATTAATCATGGTACAAAAACGGCTCCTCTCTGTAAGAAATAAGCAGTACATCAATAGGAGTTAGATATGAATGAAGTTTATGGTTATGTAAGAGTTAGTGCCAGGGATCAAAATGAACACAGGCAGATGATTGCAATGTCCGAATACGAGATTCCAAGTAAGAATATCTATATAGATAAGGAATCCGGAAAGGATTTTAACAGGAAGAGATACAAAAAACTCATTAAAAGAATTAAAGAGGGAGATCTGATCTATATTAAAAGCATAGACAGGCTGGGCCGAAACTATGAGGAAATCATAGAACAGTGGCGCATGATCTCCAAAACAAAGAAGGCAGATATCTGCGTCATCGACATGCCTCTTCTTGATACAAGAAGGGGAAAAGACCTGATGGGTACATTTATCAGTGACATCGTGCTGGAGATCCTGTCATTTGTTGCCCACAATGAGAGAGAAGTGATACTTCAAAGACAAAAGGAAGGTATTGAGGCAGCAAAAGCCAGAGGGGTCAGGTTTGGCAGACCAACAATTCCTTTACCTGATAAGTTTGAAGAAGCTTATCAATTATGGATTCAGAAAAAAGCCACAATTGAAAAAGCTGCAAAATTATGCGGTATGAAGGATTCCACTTTCTACTACAAAGCAAGACTATTAAGGGAAGCTACCAAAAATATGAATTAAAAAAAGTCCATTTTGGACATTACTTGGACATTTCTGAAATTTCCCGAATAGTATACTTTTTCGCACACATTTTTACGCATCTTCATTCTAGCTAATTTCACATATTTGGTCAATAAAAAAGGAGGTTTTTCTTATTGAAAACCTCATTTTTTGTTGACTTTTGATGCAATTTTAGACTGAAGAAGAATTTTTAAAAAAATATACATTTTTAAAAATGCGGAAAGGAAGGATGGATGGACCAGGGGACATTAACACAATTCACGATGAACCAGCTGGAAACAGAGCTGTCCAGGCAGCGGTACAGATACCGCTTCATGGAAGCGCTGAAGAACACGGTCTACTTCCTGATCACGGTGGCCGCCATAGCGGTGCTTGTGGCGGTGCTGTTCCTTCCGGTTCTGCAGGTGTACGGCACATCGATGACGCCGACACTGTCAGAGGGCAACATCGTCCTCTCGGTAAAGGGGAGCCAGTTCAAGACGGGCGACATCATCGCATTCTATTACAACAACAAGATACTCATCAAGAGGGTGATCGCCAGCGCGGGCCAGTGGGTCGACATAGGAGATGACGGGACGGTGTACGTGGACAACGTGCAGCTGAGCGAGTCGGGATTCGGCGGTAACGGAATCCATCTCGGGGCTGGTACGCTTGGTGCTTTGGAGGCTTGGTCCAGCATTGCCAACATGACGCTGACCGATGCCGCGACCCCGGTGCTCTGCTCGACGGCGGATACC
>JAFYCG010000077.1 GCA_017539825.1 Solobacterium sp.
AAATCAAGAGCCATCATCTTCTGTTTTGTCTCTTCATCGGCAGCGTGATATAAATACAGAAGGTCTCTTATGATATCCCTGTTTAAGAATTCATCGATATCATGCAGAACATTTGTCAGAAGATCATAAGTCTCAAGAAACTGTCCCACTGTTTCAAACTGAAATCCCGGCAGCCATTCCCGTATGATTTTTTCAATTTCCGATACCTGCGTTAAAGAAGCTAATGCCTCATCGTCCATAGCGGTTTCTTCATCCAGTGTACGCAGATACTCTGCTTCTTCTTTTACGATATCTGAATTCAGATAGTCGTATAGATCCGATGTACTTTCCGTATCGTTGATCGCTTTATCAATCAGATCCTGTACATCAGTCTCTGCCAGATCAGGATATCTTTCCTGCAGGGTATTGCGCAGATCAATGATCTCATTAACCAGATTCTGAATATCCTCCAATTTGGTATCTTCAGGAATATAGCTGATCACACGCATCAGTGCTTCCAGATACGGGTCTTTTAACTGTTTTAATCCCTGATCAATCTGATCTATGCCTTCATCAATCTGTCTTAAGCCGTCTTTAGCCTGTTCCAGTTGCGGAATTGCATTCAGAAGATCCTGTTTCTGTTTCCCTAATTCTTTCTTTTTGTCTTCAAAAGCCTTGGATTGTGTATCCAGTTCTTTCCAGCCCTTATTGATCTCCTCTTCTGCATCCTTCAGTTTTTGTCTTGCATCCTTTTCAGATGTCTCTAAAAGCTTTTTTGCCTCTTGTAATGCTTTTTCTGCATCTGAGAGCTGTCTTTCACCATCATCAATTTCTTCCTGTCCTTCTGCAAGCTCATTTTCTCCGTCACGTATTCCTTCTTCAAACTCTTTCTTTCCGTCTTCATATTGCTGAAGGCCTTCGTTATACTCTTCCATAGCTTCTTCTTTGATGGAATCAACACGATGGTTTTGCTGGGTAACGGCTAATGTCTCGATATTCTCTTTTGTCCTGTCTGACAGTTTCTCATATTCTTCCCCGAAGGAATACAGATCAACGCCTCCTTCAATCAGTGCATTGACTTCCAGATAAAAGCTCTGATCAAAGGCGTCTTCCGGGACATACAGATAGGTGCGGATATACTGATTGCTTAAAGTACTGTTTTCTTTTGTCAGATTCAGATACAAAGGCGTATCAATTGTTCCGACAACAGTAACTTCACTAATCAAAAGGGAATCATTTTCCGTTCCTTCCGGATAGGCAAAAGTCACTTTACTGCCTAAAGGAAAACCTTGTTCCAGAGTCGTACCGTTTTCCGCAAGTGCCTCATTCTTATTTCTCGGCATCCTTCCTGTTCGCAACACAATACGGTTAATCACATTATTTTCATTATAGGAGTGAATACGGGTTATGTACGTTGAATTCTCATACGTACCCAATACATCCGCAAAATAGGCACCTTCTGCAAGAGCGACTCCTTCCACATTTCGTATGGCGTCTAAATCCTCTTCGTCAAATCCATAGTTGGAATAGATGGTTATATCCTTTAATTTCGTATCATCATCATACTGATCGACGCTATGCCCCATAACAGGCGAAGTACCCGAAACCCCAACAAAAAAAGCGACCCCGATCGCGACTATCGCGGTCAATGAAAAAAACCTGCTTTTTGTGGCGCTGATTAAGCGCAATATATTCTTCCAAAGGGTTTTAGGCATATTTACCACTCAATTTCCGATATATCTGCAGGATGCTCATTCACTTCATCAGAAACGATCTTACCGCTTTTTACCCGCAATATACGATCACCCATGGGACATATTGCCAGGTTATGTGTAATCACCACTACTGTCATCCCGAGATCCCGTGACATATCCTGTAACAGCTTCAATATCTGTTTGCCGGTAACATAATCCAATGCACCTGTCGGTTCATCACATAACAACAGTTTGGGATTTTTTGCGAGTGCTCTTGCAATCGCAACTCTTTGCTGTTCACCACCGGATAACTGTGAAGGAAAATTCTGCATTCGCTCTGCAAGTCCGACCTTTTCAAGAACATCTTCAGATTTTAAAGGGTTTTTGCAAATTTCCGTTGCCAGCTCTACATTCTCAAGAGCTGTCAGATTCTGTACCAGATTGTAGAACTGAAAGACAAAACCGATATCAAAACGTCTGTAGTCTGTGAGCTCATCTTCATTCATATTGTCAATTCTTGTTCCGTCAACGGTGATGATTCCTTCCGTACAGGTATCCATGCCTCCCAGGATATTTAAAATCGTACTTTTCCCGGCACCGCTGGCTCCCGCGACAATCACAAACTGTCCTTTTTCAATATCAAAACTCACCCCGGATAAGGCATGAATATCGACTTCTCCGACGTGATAAATCTTTTTTACATTTTGAAATGAAATATAGCTCATACATGAAATATTATACTGAAACAGAACTTTGAGTAAATACAAAAACCACCCCTGTCTAAAACAATTTTCCTGTTTTGCATAAAAAAACATGTTCCATTATGAAACATGTCTTTTCTTTATTGTTCCGGGTGTTCTTTGTGATAGAGAACCAACGCTCCCATTATGTTTGACGTATTTCTGTATTTGCAGCTGACAATATCGGCATGTGCCACTTCAATACCAAACATCTTGTAAATTTCTTCGTATTTCCTCTGCATGGTTTCCATAAAGAGTGTATCTGCACTGATTCCGCCACCGATCACAAATCTTTGCGGATCCAGAAGCATCTGTAAGGAAAACAGAACATTTGTGAAGGCATCCATGTACTCATCCAGAAGCATTGCTGCTTTTGGATGACCTTCTTTTACCAATGCCATGAATGTTTCACCGGAAATATCTTTCTCCCCAAGCTCTTCAGCTGCATGTGCAAGAAAGCCCGGCATGCCGTTATGAGCGGAAAATATTGCATTCAGTTTCTGTTTGCGGATGTCATCCACCAGATAGAGGGAAATCTGTCCGCCATATCCATGATACCCGTTTTCAACTTTTCCGTTTCTGACAAAAGCACCGCCTATACCAGTACCGATCACAAGAACATAACCTGATTCAATCCCTTTCAATGTTCCCAGTTCTGCTTCTGCAAGAGCTGCCAGTCTGCCGTCATTCTCGAAAGAAACCGGTAATCTGAATCTCTCTTCAAGCATCTTTTTCATCGGCTGATTCAGTCCGAAAGTCAATGCGCCAAACGGTACCAGTAAGCCTGTCTTTGGATCTTCCATTCCCGGATAGCTGATTGCCATGCCTTCAAAATCATATTCTTTGTTTGCATCAAATATCTTTTGAATACCCTCCGCAAATGTTTCAAATGATTCCTGCGGTGTAGGAATTTTCCCCTGTTTCAGCAATTCATATCCATCAGCTACTGCCCACTTGATGAATGTACCACCGACATCTAACGCTAAAATCATCTTTGATCAGCAGGGAAAACAATGCCTGCATCCTTTCTTGCTTCGGTCTGAATTTTAGAAACAAGGACACTCTCTGCCAATGCTTCATAACAGGTATTGAGATCTTTCTTTGCCATGAGGTCTGCAAAATGGACAAATTCACATTCCAGACGGCTTTCCGGATTCAATTCATACTTTTCTTCTGTCCCGTCATTCAAATGGATCTTGATATCCATGCAGAAGTTTGCAGGTGTATCCATCACCAGGTATCCTTCCGTTCCCTGAATCACATAACGCCATGGTGCACTGCAATCTTTTGCGGCAACACTGACAGCTTTGAATGTTCCGTAATCCAATGTCATAATACCGGATGTGTCAATATCTCTTTCAATATTTGCCTCATATCTGACAGATTTTGGTTCACCAAATAAACCAACCAGCCAGGCAAGGTTATACAAACCGATATCCATTAAAGCTCCACCGGATTTCTTCGGATCAAATGCAGGCAATACCTCCCCTGCTCTGAAAGCGTCATATCTTCTGGAATAGTTGGAAAAATTACAGGATACAACCTTTACCGTTCCGATTCTCGGCAACAGTTCTTTTGTCTTTTGATAAGTAGGCAGATATACTGTTGTAATCGCTTCAAACAGGAATAAACTCTTCTCCTTTGCAACACTCTCAAGCTCTCTTGCCTCTTCAACATTGCTTGTCAGAGGTTTTTCACAGATAACGTTTTTTCCTGCTGTAAGTGCATCTTTGACAAAACCGTAATGCAGAAAGTTAGGAACAGCCACATAAATGCATTCCACATTTTCATCCTTCAGCATCTCTGCATAGGTATTATAGTAAACACCGTTTGTATATTTCTCAGCCATCTCTTTTGTCTGTGCTTCTGTAGCTGGTGTTCCGCAGATGGCGACAGGCTCATAACCCCATTGGGATACAAGCGGTAATACTTCCTGAACAATTATGCCTGTTCCGGCAATACCAAGTTTAATCATTTTTCTTTTCCTTCTTTATTGTGTGAAAAGGAAGGCTTCCTGCGAAGCCTTCCTGAAAGGGGTTTGTTTCTTCGCAATCCTTATGCGTTATTTTTGGCATCCTGTGCATTCTGCTGTCTCTCATACAGCTTGATGCATGGGATGTAAACAAGAACTGCTGCTACCAAACAGATTAACTGTGTAACTGCACCCATGATGTTTCCACCGGAAGCCAGGAATCCTGCGATTACCGGAGGAGTTGTCCAAGGGACGTTTACATACATGATCGGACAGAATCCAATTGCGGTTAAGACATAAGCCAGTGTATAGGATACGATCGGTGCGATGATGAAGCCGATACACATAATCGGGTTCAATACGACCGGTAAACCGAATACAACAGTTTCGTTGATATTAAAGCAGTTCGGGAATGCGGATAATTTTGCGATAGAACGATTGTCTTCACGTTTGCCTACCAGGAAAATTGCAATGGTGATTGCACCGGCAATACCTGTACCTACAAATGTGACGAAGCAGGACATGAAGCTGCCGTTGAGAATATGTGTAGCCTGTAAGCCTGCTCTGACAGCTTCTTCGTTTTCAATCATCATAGCTGTCATAATCGGTGTCATGATAGAGCCGACCATGTTGTTGCCGTGTAATCCAAAGCACCAGAAGACGGAGATGACAATGACGAAGATCAAGCCGCCTGCGAAGGAACCGCCGACATTCTGTAACGGAACCTGTACAAGGTTAAATACCAGATTGTGAACCGTAGAACCTGTTAATGTCTGCAGAATGAAGGAAATAGCACCGATTGTCAGTAATGTTAATGTGGATGGGATCAATGCATTGAATGAAGCAGCGATATTCGGTGGAACTGCATCGGGCAATTTGATCTGCAGCTTTTCAAACTTATTAAAGAAGCCTAATAATTCAACAGTTAAGATACCGACGATCATTGCGGTAAACAGACCTGAAGCACCCAATACATCAGAACTCAATATCTGGAGCATGATTCCTCCCGGGACAAATGCACCGAAGGAATTGTATTCAAATTCTCCGTTAAGACCCATGACACTGTCAGCGGATGTTGTGGCTCCTACTACAACAATCAATCCTGCCAAAGCGATTAAACCGCAATAGTAACCTTTCATACCGTTGCGTTTGCCGATCTCCATGCCGATTGCAAAGCAGATCGCCAAACTGATACAGCCGATTGTAGCGAAGTTCAAAGCACTGAAGATCGGATTCAGGAATTCCAATCCCATGACTGCCGGGATCAGAGCACCAAGTCCTGTCGAAGAGTTAACGATGACCGAAGTCCATAATGTACCGATTGCACCAATAATAGTGAAGGGCATGAATTCCTGGAATGCGTCACGGATTGCGCCGAGATATTTATTGTTGGAAACCCACATTCCGAATGCCATAAGTTTGTCAGCAAAGCCTCCCATATAAATCTCCTTTCGTTTTGCTTGTCTGTATTCTAGCCTTCATGAACAGAAGAAAACAGAAAGGAGGCATGTTTGGGAACAAAATACACAACGTTGAAACAAAATAAAATTGATATCTGTGTACAACGTTTCAATACCACTGTCGGACATAATAAAAAAGAAAACCTGTGGTAAAATGATGTCAAATTACTACAGGAGTTCATCATGCTTTTACAAAAGATCAAAGACAAAAAAGGATTTACAGAAACCGAAAAAAATATGGCAGAGTATATACTCAGCCATGGCGAAGACATTGTGCATATGACGATTCGTGAATTTTCCGATGACAGTTTTTCTTCCCCTACAGCTGCCATGCGCTTCTTTAAAAAACTCGGATGTGAAGGTTTTAAAGATTTTAAAGTGAAATATATCAAGGAACTGCAGGCATCCCCGCATGATGATTTGCTGGATGTCAACAGACCGTTTTATATAGGTTACAGCACATCCAAAATTGCCAAAACAATCCTGTCTCTGAACAACCAGGCATTATCAGAGATCTATGACAATCTGGATATACACGCAATGGAAAAAGCGGCAAAACTTGTCACCAATGCGAATACGGTATTCTTATATGGACATGGGGATTCATCGATCCGGGCAAGAACCTTTATAAATAAACTGTTTAAAATCAACAAGCTTTGTATTCTGGCTACGGATTCCAATGAAGAAGCCGGAATCTCCAATAATGCAACACATAAAGATGTCGCTGTATTTATTTCCTACAGAGGCGGAAGCAGCCGGTTCTTTGAATGTGCAAAAATATTGAGGGAAAGAAAATGTCCGATGATTGTTCTCTCATCGGACTTCAAAACAGAACTGACGGAAAATTGCGATGTATGGTTGAAAATTGAAGACAAGGAAAAGTCTGCAGACAATATCGCAACCTTCTACTCACAGGCATGTTTTGATTATTTGCTAAACGTCATGTACAGCCTTGTGTATGCTTCTTCTTATACAAAGAGTCATAATCACAAATTACAAATTGATCAATACACTGCAAAACGATAAAACAAAGAATTTCTTATCAATGAAAGATCCGGTGTTTCATACATCGGATTTATTTATTGTCATTCTTTACAAGTCCTGAAAAGATCTTATTAATTATCGGTTTCATAGAGAATGCTTTTTAGTACGATATGCCAATGGCGTAAGCCCAGTAACACTTTTGAATACTTTCTGGAAATGACTCTGGCTGGAAAAGCAGAGAAAGTTGCTGATGTAGGATAGCGGAAGATCCGTATACTTCAGCAATCGTTTACCTTCTTCAATCTTGGTCTGTGTTATATATGTGCTAACATTCATTCCGGTTTCTTTTTTAAATTCCCCGGAAAAATATGACACACTTTTTCCTACATAATCAGCCACATCAGATACACTCAGAGGCTGTGTGACAGATTGTTCAATATATTGCATGCCTTCATGAACCATCGATGTCATCCCTTTCGGAATTCGAAGGGCTTTGATTCTCTGTGCATAGTCAATCGTTGCATTTCTGACAAGTTCGGTCAGGGTTCTGAAATTACTGGTTTGTTCAATCTCCTGAATATAAAGATCACTGAGTTTGTAAGCAATCTGAACAGAAAGACCATTACGGATAGCCACACGGCTTGCAATCGCAACAACAACAATAAACATGTTTTTTGTACTTCGAACTGTTGTATCTGCCAGAGAGCCGAATTTTTGAGCATCATTAGCCGAAAAACTCTTTGAAAGTGCCTCAATATTGCCACTTTCTATATTCCTGATCATTTCTTCTTCAGCGTCATATGAGATATCATACAATTCAAGTCCTCTGTCAATATTATCGTAGAACACCGGTAACACTTTTGACTGCAGATCATAACCGGAAATTGAATCATTATTTGTTAAAGAATTACCGAAAACAACATCACTATCCTCTATATATCTTCCTGTGAGCATCTGATTAAGCGTCCTGAGAACAGAAGAAAAACGAAATAAAGAAAGCCTTGGAATTATTTCCAGAACATTCTTAAATGCATCTTCATGTTCTCCTCCAATGAAAAATATGGCCATTAATGAATGCCGTATTCTGTCGGAAAATACCGTCATGGAAACCGGGCCGATCAGGACGGTACTATTTTGTGTTTTAATCTTTCCCCAAAAAAGTGAATTCTTATCAGAAATAATTACTACGGAATTTTGTTCAGTTCCCGCAAACAGGTTCAGTAGATTTTCCATATGAAATTCTGTCTGGGGGTAATAAAACTGAAGAATATTATCTGCGTTGTAATAATATACAGGAATATTAAATGAATGGTAGAACAGCTCACATGTTTTATCATATTTTATTTTCATATATCCGCCTCAACAGTTGAATTTTATCATATTCAGTTGATATGTACAATATTTTGGAATGTCAGCCTGCTAGAATATAATCGAAACAAGGAGAAAAAGAATATGGAACAGAATTGCAGATTTCTTTGGGGTGGCGGAATCAGCGCTGCACAGTGTGAAGGTGCATGGGATGAAGACGGCAAGTCCCCGATAGCGGTTGATTATGCAAATGTTGCAGCTGACAAATCAATCCGTCGTCATTCATACGTAGACCAGAATGGGAAAATCGGACACTTCCCGATGTTCGGTACTGTTGAAAAAGGTCAGAAATATGTGCTTGAAGCCGGTGTGTATTATTCGAATCACCGTGGCATTGATTTTTATCATCATTACAAAGAAGATATTGCCTTATTTGCGGAAATGGGATTTAAATCATTAAATCTCTCTATTTCATGGGCACGTATCTATCCTTATGGATATAAAAACGGAGTTAACGAGAAAGGTATTACCTTCTATAGAAATGTACTGAAAGAGTTGAAAAAGTATTCTATAGAGCCAATCGTTACCCTATATAAGTATGACATGCCTGTATATTACGAGGAAGAACTCGGCGGTTGGGAAAACAGGGAACTGATCAATGAATTTACTGAGTTCGCCCGGGTAGTTTTCACGGAATATAAAGATCTGGTCAGATACTGGATTACATTCAATGAGATCAATGTCATTCTCATGATGGCACAATTGATTCCGCACATTTCACTTGCCCAGTTGCAGTCAACATATCAGACCATACATCATCAGGCTCTTGCATCGGCAAAAGCAGTTTGCCTCGCTCATGAAATCGATCCTGATATGCAAGTAGGCTGTATGATAGCCAGCCATGTGGCATATCCATATACCTGTGATCCGGAAGATGTTCTAAATGCCCAAAACAAAATGATGGATGTTTTCTATTATTGTGCAGATATTATGATACGTGGTGAATACCCGTATTATGCAGAATCCATATGGAAGAAAAAGAATGTTCATGTTGATATGGAGCAGGAAGATGCTGAAATACTGAAAAAAGGAAAAGCGGATTATCTGGCTTTCTCTTACTATTCCTCCAACACATTCACAACTCATACCGAAGAGAACCTTGAGACAGCAGGCGGAAACTTCTCACGCGGTGTAAAAAATCCGTATATCAAAGCAAGCGAATGGGGTTGGCCAATGGATCCAAAAGGTTTGAAATGGCTTTTGCATGATCTCGCTCACCGTTATCAGGTACCTCTTTTGATTGTTGAAAATGGTCTCGGTGCACGTGATACATTGGAAGATGACGGAAGTATTCATGATCCATATCGCATTGAATATATGCGGGAACATATCCGAATGATGATGGAAGCTGTTGATGAAGGTGTAAATTTATTCGGTTATACAGCCTGGGGCTGTATAGATCTGATTGCTGCTTCCACAGGACAGATTTCAAAACGCTATGGATTTATCTATGTCGATCTTGATGATGAAGGCAACGGAACATTAAAGAGATACAGGAAAGATTCGTTTTACTGGTATAAAAAAGTAATCGCAAGTGATGGAAAGGAGCTTGACTAATGGGATTATTCGATAAATTATTCAAAAAGGAACAGGCAATACAACTTCCGGTGATCAATGTTGCAGATGATGCAGTTGTAGCTGTAGCAGATGGAGAAATGATCGATGTAACAATGGTATCAGATGAAGTGTTTGCGCAGAAGATGATGGGAGAAAGCACAGCCTTCAAATTTACCGGTGACAAGGTTACCCTTTGTGCACCTGCAAACGGGACATTATCCGTTCTGTTTCCGACCGGGCATGCTTATGGTATTACAAGAAATGATGGTGTAGAACTTCTTGTACATTGCGGCATCAATACTGTGGAAGCTAATGGTGACGGATTTAAACTCCTTGGTAAAAAGCAAGGTGACCCAGTAAAAGCAGGTGATCCGATTGTAGAAGTTGATTTGAAGAAACTTTCTTCAAAGTATGACATGAGTACAATTCTGATCGTCACCAATCCGAACGGTAAAGCATTCAGTTTTCTGGATCCATGTATGGTTCAACGCGGCCAGAGTATTATCAGATAATCATATAAAAGGGAGGTCATACAAAGGTATGGCCTTTTATTTTTCCCCTGTTTTGTTCAATATTTCAAATAGTTGAAATATGTAATATTAAGTTGATTTATGAAATATCTTACCGGTTACAAATACTATCATATAAGTGCATCAAGGGAGATACTGAATAGACTGCAGCGATCAGCAATCCCTCTAAATGAAATAACTGAAGCGAATATCAGTAGGAAAGGGAAAAACATGGCTAACAAAAATGAAACACTCGCAAAAGAGATCCTCAAAACAGTCGGTGGCGAAGAAAATGTAACTTTCGTCACACATTGCATGACACGTTTAAGAATGAACTTCAAAGATCGCAGTATCGTCACAGATGAAGCACTCACAGCGATTCCCGGTGTAATCGGCGTTAAATGGGCTGGCGATCAATGTCAGGTTATTATCGGCACCACCGTAAATAATGTTTACGATGAGTTCATCAAACTGGGCGACTTCGGAAAGGGTCCGGCAGTTGAAGAAAATCTCGATGAGCCAAAAGAAAAAGAACCTCTTACAGTGAAAAGTTTCTTCGGCAATCTTCTTAAGACTGTTGCCGAAATCATGGTTCCGGTCATTGCACTCTATATCACAATGGGTATGTTCGCAGCCCTAACGGCAATCTTTGGCCCTCAGGGTTTGAACCTGATGAGTGAAACAAGCGGCCTTTACAGAATGCTTGATTACGGACAGACAGCAATCAACTATTTCGTTCCGTTCTTCATTGCATATTCTGCATCTAAGAGATTCAATGTTACACTATTGTTTGCGATGGGTCTGGTTGCGGTAATGATGTATCCGCAATTCCTTGGTGAAATCACAGAAGGAACGTTCTCACTATTCGGATTAACACCTGCAGCAAGTGCCTTAAGCACACAATCCATTCCGGTAATGCTGGCTGTATGGTTAATGTCCTATGTTGAAAGTTTTTTGAAAAAGTACATGCCTGCTTCATTACAGTACTCTCTTAACGGAACACTTTGCATCCTGATCATGCTTCCAATCTGTCTCTTCATTCTGAATCCGATCGGTGATACTATCTCCAATCTGATTGCAACACCTGTTTCTTATCTCTACGGTATCGCACCGGCTGCTGTTGCAGGTCTCATGGGTCTTGTATGGTTGCCGCTGATTGCTACAGGCATGCACATGGTAGTTGCAGGAATCTTCTACGGCACATTCTTCATGACAGGTTCTGAATTCGCACTCTTCCCGGTTATGCGTGCTATCGGTTTCGTCGGTGCAGCTGCGAACCTCGCCATCATCTTACGTACAAAAGATGAAAATGAAAAGCATCTCTCCTGGGATGGTATTATCGCCCTTCTCGTCGGTGGTGTTATTGAACCAAGCTTATACGGTCTTTATATCAAACATCCGAGAACACTGATTGCAACCTGTGTCGGTCTTGGTGCAGCCGGTCTGGTTG
>JAFYCG010000078.1 GCA_017539825.1 Solobacterium sp.
AGAAAAACAAGATCTGCGGTGATGTTCTGTTTGAAGAAGTGGAACCTGTGGTAAAAGGCATCACGCCTGTACCGGGCGGCCTTGGTTCTGTCACAACTGCCGTTCTTGTCAGCCATGTTTGTGAAGCGGCAAAAAGAACAATACAATAGATTGGGAATTCCCAATCTTTTTACATCAAAAGTAAACCATCTGTCGGTTGATATTTTTATATATATAGCTATCATTTGTCTATGGGGGTGGATTGAATGACGTTTGGTTCAATGATACGATCACTTCGAAAACAGAATAAACTGACTCAGGCAATGCTGGCGGATCAAATCGGTATAACGGATAAAGCTGTTTCCAAATGGGAACGGGATATTTCTTATCCGGATATCAGTCTTTTTCCAAAATTGGCAGATGTTTTAGGGGTCACGATTGATGACCTTTTAAAAACCAATGATGAAGAAACATCTTCACGCCTGATTCAGATTTTTGAAATGTCTCATGACATCAGAACCCCGCTGAACATTATTCTCGGATATACGGAGCTGGCAAAGAAGTTTCAGGATGATCCGGAGAAGATATCACAATACCTGAATAATATTGAATTATCAGGGAAGTACCTTCTGGATGTGATAGACCATTTAATGGAAGTAGCCCATTTTGAGGGAAAACAGGAATTGAAAGAAAAGGGAACATCTTTATCGGATCCTTTCGGGCAGTATGATTTCAGCGGGAAAAGAGTACTTCTGGTTGAAGACAATGACTTAAACCGTGAACTTGCCAAAGAAATTCTGAAACATACGGGAATAGAAGTGGAATTTGCGGAAGATGGCTTAAAATGCATACAGAAATTACAGGAAAAGGAACCGGGATATTATGATCTGATTCTGATGGATATCCTCATGCCGAATCTGGATGGTATTGAGGCAACAAGAAGAATCCGTAAAATGAAAGATCCAATGATCGCAAATATACCGATTGTTGCAATGACTGCCAATGTATATAACACAGACCGTAAACGTGCATTGGAAGCAGGCATGAATGATTTTACGGGTAAGCCGATCGTTATCAGTAATCTGTACGAAACAATGGAGAAGTATTTATAAAGGAATCAGATGGTTGTTGTGTCTGATTTTTTTATAACTCTGTGCAGATCATACGTATTCTGAATCTTTTCTTTTGCGGAAGGGCTACTTTATTCATGCTGTTTGGCATGGTATAATGAATCAAGCGAAAGAGCATCAGATATCATTCTGAAGAAGGAGTATTATGCAGTTTGATGTAACAAAATTACAATGGACAAGAGAACCGGAAAAGTATGTGATCAATGAAGATAAAATTGAAATCACTACAGTTCCGCATACGGATTTATGGCAGAGAACCTATTATCATTTCAGAAATGATAATGCACCTGCATTGCAGATGGAAACAGAAGAAAAATTCTTCTCTTTCATTGTTAAAACAGATTTCACAAACAGCCATCAGCGTTTTGATCAGTGCGGAATTGTCATGTATCTGGACAGTGACAACTGGCTGAAGGGATCGATTGAATATGAAAATGAGGAATTCCAGCATTTAGGCTCTGTTGTTACCAATCACGGATATTCCGACTGGGCAACCACCGCAATTCCTGCAGATGTAAAGACAATGTGGTATCGTTTCAGCAGAAGGGAAGATGATTATTGCATAGAGTGTTCAAAAGATGGTGTAACATTCTCCCAGATGCGTGTATGCCACATGCATGAAGGCAAGGGAAAGATCCGCTTCGGCATCTATGCATGCAGTCCTGAGGATTCTTCCTTTACAGCCGTATTTACGGATATGCAGCTGACGGAATGCATGTGGAAAGCACATGATGGCCAGCAACCGGATGAAGAGTAATCTTCATCTTTTTTATTTATCGATCATCATGTACACAGTATAATTAGTATTAGTTTTAAGGAGTGGTATCATTATGAAATATGTATTTGTGAACGGAATAATCCTGGATGGCACAAAGGATATGAAGCCATTGAAAAATATGGCTGTATTAGTGGATGAGGGAAAGATTGTTGATGTTGTTCCTGCAAATTCTTCAGGTATTTCAGGATATGAAGTGGTTGATCTGAAAGGACAGTATCTTTTGCCGGGATTAATCAATCTGCATGTACATCTTGCTTCAAGCGGTAAGCCGCCAAGACCCAACCAGAAACCAACCAACTACAAGAGATTGTTTCAGGTACTGACTGCCAGTAGAACGGTCAAAAGCGTCGTTAAGAAGATGGAAGCAGGATGTGCGGAAACGGAACTGATGAGCGGTGTAACAACCATTCGTACAGTAGGCGGTGTATTGGATTTTGACGGACAGAACCGTGATGCGATCAAAAAAGGAAAAATCAAAGGACCGCGCATTCTGGCTGCCAATACCGGTATTTCTGTTCCGGGAGGCCATTTTGCCGGATCCATTGCGACAGAAGCTGCTACTGCAGAAGAAGCGGTAAAACATGTACAGATGATTGCGGAAACCCATCCGGATCTAATCAAACTGATGATTACGGGCGGGGTTATGGATTCTTCTTCCGAAGGAGAACCGGGTGTATTGCGCATGCCTCCGGAAATTGTTAAGGCAGCATGTGATGAAGCACATCGTCTTGGCTTTACGGTTGCGGCTCATGTGGAAAGCCCTGCAGGAGTAAAAGTGGCATTGGAAAACGGTGTGGATACAATTGAACATGGCGCAAAACCGGATGAAGAGATGATTCAGCTCTTCAAGGAAAAGAAAGCAGTAGAAATCTGTACCATTTCACCGGCTTTACCGTATTGTGAATTCACCCTGGAAGAAAGCCATGCTTTGCCTGTGGCTAAGAAAAACGGAAAGATCGTCATGGATGGAATCATTGCATGTGCCAAAGCATGCATAGAAAATGATATACCGGTAGGATTGGGGAATGATGTCGGATGTCCGTTTGTTTTGCATTACAACTTCTGGAGAGAACTGTATTATTTCCATAAGTATGTCGGTGTATCTAACGCTTTCAGCTTATATACTGCAACATTGCGAAATGCAGAGATCGCAAAAATCGATGACATTACCGGCAGTATTGAAAAGGGAAAAAGTGCAGATATGATCGTTGTGAAAGATAATCCATTGGATGATCTGAGAGCTTTGAAGGATGTATCCATGGTTATCATGGAAGGAAAGATCTATGATCATCCTGTCGTCAAGAAAAACCAAAAGGTGGATGATCTTTTGGATAAATATATGTGAAAAGAGGAATGATGAGAACATTGTATGTAACGGATCTGGATGGCACATTGTTAAGAAAGGAACAATGCCTTTCGGAATATACGATAAAAACATTAAATGCATTGATTGAAAAAGGGATGTTGTTTTCCTATGCTTCAGCAAGATCTTCTTATTCTGCTTCCAAAGTAACAAAGGGTTTAAACATCAATATTCCTGTTATCTTGCAGACAGGTGTCATGATCAAGGATTTGCAGAAGGGAATATTATTGAAAGGACATTTCTTTCAACAGGATAAGGTTACAAAGATTCTGGATGAAATGATGGAAAAGGATGTACATCCCGTCGTGTATTCGGTACAGAATGATGAAGAGAAATTCTCTTATCTGCATAACAGAATCAATGATCTGACGAAGGAGTTTTTATCCTCCAGGCAAACCGATCCGAGAAACCGTCCTGTAGAAAATATTGAAGAACTGACAGAAGGAAATCTCTTCTACATCACAACGGTTGATCAATATGAGAAACTGGTCGGTTTCTATGAGAAATACAAAGAGGAATACCATTGCGTATTTCAAAGAGAATACTATTCACAGGAATACTGGCTGGAAATCATGCCCAAAGATGCTTCAAAAGCCAATGGGGTAAAAGAGCTTGCGGAATTATTACAGGCAGATAAGATCGTCGTATTTGGTGATTCCATGAATGATATCGACATGTTTGCAGTTGCAGATGAAGCATATGCGGTAGAAAATGCGATGGAAGAATTGAAACAGGCAGCGACAGGTGTCATTGGCTCCAATGAGGAAGATGGTGAAGCAAAGTGGCTGTATGAACATGCATGTATAGAGTAAATGCATTGTTCTTTTTGCGATATTGTGCTAAATAAATACCGTAAAAAAAGGGGATTGAGATGAGTACAAGAAGAAATGAAATGGATATGACCCATGGACCTCTGGCAAAGAAAATACTGTTATTTGCATTGCCTTTGGCAATGAGCAGTATCCTTCAGCAATTGTTTAATGCGGCGGATCTGGCAGTGGTGGGAAGATTCACCAATGCCCAGGCAATGGCAGCTGTAGGTTCAAATGCATCTGTCATAGGTCTTCTGGTCAGTTTGTTTACGGGGTTATCCGTAGGGGCTAACGTTGTCGTAGCGAATATCCTTGGCTCCGGCAAAAGAGAAAAGATCAATGATGCAGTACATACAATAATCAGCGTGGCTTTGTTTTCAGGTATCTTCCTGTTGATCACCGGTATTCTTGTTGCCCATCCGATATTAAAACTGATGGGTGCACCGCAGGACGTTATCAATCTTGCTGTTTTGTATTTACGAATCTATTTCTGCGGTATGCCGGCAATCATGTTGTATAACTTCGGATCGGCAATATTGCGCTCAAAAGGTGACAGCAAGCGTCCGTTCTTCTCTTTGACATTGGCGGGTGTTGTCAATGTTATCTTAAATCTGATCTTTGTGGTAGGATTCCATCTGCATGTCATCGGTGTCGGTTTAGCTACGGTATTAGCCAACTGCTTAAGCGGTGGATTGACGGTGTATTTTCTGCTGCATGAAAAGGATGAATTCAGGCTGGATTTGAAGAAATTGAGAATCAAATCCGAATTTCTGCAGGGTGTTATCAAGGTGGGACTGCCTGCCGGATTACAGGGAATGGTCTTCTCTTTATCCAATGTCGTGATTCAGTCTGCAGTCAACAGTTTCGGTGCAGATTGTATTGCCGGCATGACAGCAGCACAGAACTTTGACTTCATTTCCTACTGTTTATTGAATGCATTTGCACAGACATGTGTTACCTTTACGTCTCAGAACTTCGGTGCAAGAAATCCGGAAAGATGCAAAAAGGTATGGTCATTGTCCATGGGAATGGGTATCGGTGTAGATATCATACTCATTATTGTCATGCAGTTATTTAAGCATCAGTTAATTCTTTTATTCACCAGTGATCCGAATGTTATAAGGTTTGCGATGGTGCGTTTCAATTATGCATTAATCGTTCATTTCTTATGCGGTACATATGAAATAACAGGCGGTGCATTAAGGGGCATGAACAAATCCATGGTTCCGGCAGTCATTTCTGCCTTAGGAACCTGTGCAGTCAGATTACTGTATGTGTTCTTTGTCTTTCCGTTGTTCAATACACCGGAAGTATTGATCCTTGTTTATCCTGTCACATGGACCATCACAGGAATATCCATGAATGTTGCTTACTTCATTACCAGAAAGAATCTGTTTGAAGATATGGCATTTGAAATATAAACAAGAAAAAGGCACACACAGTGCCTTTTTCTTTAGCTATTTAATTTTGACCAGATCGTGATTTGTTTTGTATTTTATAATATTTTCAGCAAATATTTTATTTAGAAAGCCTTCATTGTATAAACGCGAAATAGTGTTTTTTCGGAAATAAGTTGATGGTGTGATGGATAAATGATCAGCGATTTCTTTTACGGTTTTTTCGGTTTTGTAACAGAATGCAAGGATTTTCAAATCATTTTTACCTTCAAGAACACCTTCAGCATAGATGTCATTAGAAGATATTTCATTGTCGGATAACCCGTTTGCATAAGTTACATCCGGAAGAGTTAATGTAAACGATTGACCGTCACATGAAATGAACGGTGAATACTTTTCCCCGTACGCTGAATAGTCTTCAACAATTTTATCAAAACCTGTACCTTTGCCTTCGAGATATTTGCATATTTCTAATATGGAACATATTATTTCGTTTCTTCTTCTGGGGATTATAGACGCTATATCTTTCTCTTTTTTCAATAATCTAACGCCTAACAGGGATCCCGGTGAGGTTATTTCCAGCCTGTCTTTAAATACATTAATTTCAATTTGTGTGCCTTGCATATAGTAGTTTCTGTGAGCAATTGCATTGACAACTCCCTCAAGAACCGATCGTCTTGGATAGGAGATATATGCAGATTGTCCTGTTTCCTCTTTCCTGAATCCGTATGCAGAATGATTTGTGATGAAGGAAAGCGAGGATTCTATTACAGATAAGAGATTCCCGTAGTATTCTTCACTTGCTAAAACAACAGAGTCTCCTTTTGATAATCCCGGCCATTGTGTTGCAACAACTTTTGTAATGATATCCTGACATTCATCCATAAATAACAGTGCGCCTTTGGACAGCTTCTTTTTATCAGAAATAATCTTTTTAATCATTAATTCTTTTTCTGTTAACTTGGAATTTTGTGCAAGAACCCTTTGGAAGAGAATCGAAAAATCTTCCTTTTTAAAATTGATGTCAGTAAAGACGGCATCATAAGGGATGTTTTCACTCATAATAACAAGATCTCTGATTTGTTCCGGACTTGCAATATCTGTTCTTCCGTAATTTCTGATATAAATACCCAATAATCCTTCTTCGTGCAATGTTACAGGCAGCATTTTGCTTTTTTCAATGTATATTTCGATAATGTATCTTGTTTTTGCTTCTGTTGGAATCGGGATGGTGTTGATTGTGTACTTTATCAAAGGTGTGATTCGATTGTGGATCTGTCTGTGAATTATCTGGATAATTCTATCTGCTTCTTCATGCGTAAAGGAGATGATCTTATGTGTTTGGTCTTCAACTCCTATATACATTGTTCCACCATTTGTATTAGCGAATGCACAAAGCGTTTTTAGCCAATTGATTTCTTTTGTTTTTCCTTTTTCGGATTTTCCCTCATCAATAGTACGTTTAAATTCAATGTGCTGTGTTTCAATAGAACTGGCATTTATTATTTCTTCGATGTACATTTTATGATTCCTTCTCTTTGTCTATAATTATATGTCAAACTTCATTGGTTGTGAAGTAAAACTACACTGCACTTCACTGAAAACTACACCGCACTTCACTGTAAACTACACTAGCAGTGAAGTTTATTTTTGTGCCAGTTTATACGTGCCTTTTCCTTCTTTGACAAGAATTTCTTCTTCACACATCTTCTTTAAGATCCGAAGAAGCTGTCTTTTACTGCAGGATAATGCAGAAGCAGTATTTTCTACACCCTGAAGGGTTTTGTTTTCACATCTGTATCGGATGTAATACAGAACACGTTCTTCCAGGTCTCTTGGCAAGACTGTTTCAGTGGTGACTTTCTCCATTTTCTCACCGATATTTCTTAATACATATCGCAGAAATACAGGATCATTTTCCAACTGCTTCCGACAGGAAGAAAGAGGAATAGCAAGACAATATGTCTTTTTCAGTATTTCAACAAGATAAGCGGAATACATGCCTGTCGCAAATTCAATATCACCGAAACAGGTTGATTCATGGATAGTCGCAATCTGTTTTGTACTGCCGTCTTCCCGGACATGCAGGATACGGGAGGAACCGGATAATATGAAACAGAAGTAATTATACGGATCGATTTCGTTGTTCAGGAATTCTCCTTTTTCAAATATGTATAGTTCAAAAGGAAGGTTTGGATATGTAAAATAGGAAAGTATATGATACTTCGTTAATAATTCATGAATTTGTTTTTCATTTTTTATTTTTTTCATGTTTCTATAGTGACATATGACACCATTTTTGGCAATACAAACTGATAAAATAATGCCAAGAGGTGATAAAAATGGAAAACGAACTCTTTGAAAGAATGCCTGTTCCCAAGGCATATATGAAATTAGCTGTACCGGTTATGATGAGCACTGTATTGATGCTTGTCTATAATATGGTGGATATGTATTTTATTGCTAAGACAGGCAATACAAACCTGGTTGCAGGGGTATCCCTTTGTGCACCGATCTTTACATTTATGGTGGCAATCGGTGATATCTTTGGTCTGGGAGGAAGTTCTGTTATCAGCCGTCTTTTCGGAAGAGGAAAAGTGGATGACGGAAGAAGACTCTCCGTATTCTCCTTTCTCGGATCAGCTTTATTTGGCGTTGTCATAGCGGTTCTGTTCA
>JAFYCG010000009.1 GCA_017539825.1 Solobacterium sp.
CCGTTTTCAAAATGCAGATACAGGCTTCTGTAGTCCAGATTGACCGTTCCTACTGTTGCCATGCAGTCATCTGCGACAAATACCTTGGAGTGTACAAATCCCGGTGTATATTCGTAGATCTTAACGCCTCCTTCGATCAGATTACGGTAATAAGATTGGGTGATCTTGAAGACAAGCTTTTTATCCGGTATGCCCGGTGTCATGATTCTGACATCCACACCATGCTTTGCAGCTAAGATCAACGAATTCATTAAGTCTGTATCAATGATCAGATACGGTGTATAGATGTAACAATAATCATTAGCTTGATTTAGTATACCTTCATAGATATTCTGTGCTGTGATTTCATTGTCCAATGGTGTTTCACCATAGGCAGCAATGTATCCATCTGTTTCACCCTGTTCTGCTTCTGCTTTGAACACATGGAAGTTTTCATCTTCTTTGCGCAATGCATTCCAATGGGTTAAGAACATGACGGTATAAGACCATACAGCTTCTCCCTTGATACGGATGATATTGTCCTTCCAATGTCCGAATCTCTTTTTGACATTGATGTATTCATCGGCAAGATTCACCCCTCCTGAGAAAGCAACCTTGCCATCTATGACCATGATCTTGCGATGATCCCTGTGGTTCATGATAATACCTAGGATCGGGTTGATGCGGTTGAACGGAATGCATTTAATTCCTTTTTCTTCCAGCTTCTTTGCATATTTGAAAGATAATGTGAAGAAGGATCCCATATCATCATACATAACTCTGACATCCAGTCCCTGTTTTGCCTTTTCCTCCAATATTTCCAGCATGCCATCCCACATCTTCCCTTCTTCTATAATGAAGTATTCCAGGAAGATGTATTTTTCTGCCTTCTTCATCTCCTCTAACATGACAGGATAGCCTTCATCCCCTAACGGATAATAATCAAATCCCGTGTTCCTGTAGAAAGGAAAACCTGCAGACTTTGCAATATAGTGGAACTGTCCTTTTAAATGCGGTGCAGTTTCATTGAGTTCTTCCAGTACATGCCTGTCCTGCAGATAATACTTCTTGGAATCTTCCGTCATGAAGTAGAGATTACGGAAGGTTCTGCTGGTGATAAGATCTGCGCCAAGCAGAACATAAATTGCCGTACCGGGTACAGGAAAGATCGTTATCAGCAGAATCCAGATCATATCTGAAGAAAGATGTCTGCTGTTTTTGATGATCATTAAAACAATGACAATGCTCAATAAACGAAGCACGCCTTCAATCCATGCATACTTCTCTTCAAACCAATGAAAAACAGAAAAAACAATGACTGCCTGCAGCAGCACCATCAATATCATGAAGGTTGCACGGCTAAATAAAGCTTTCAGTAATTTCATTGTTTCCTCCTTCTGTCAGACCATGCCAGAGTCTGTAGTATATACCTTTCTTCTCCAAAAGAGATTCATGATTGCCTTCTTCTTCAATACCGTTTTTGCCTAAGACAATGATTCTGTCGGCATCCTTGATTGTCGTTAAACGATGGGCAATGGTTAATGTTGTTCTGCCTTTGGAAAGATCTGCAAGGCTCTTTTCAATCAGCAGTTCACTCTCATTGTCCAATGCGCTTGTTGCTTCATCGAGAAGCAGGATCGGCGGGTTCTTTAAGAATACCCTTGCGATCGATATTCTCTGCTTCTGTCCGCCGGATAATTTCACACCTCTTTCCCCTACATAGGAATCATATCCGTCTTTTAATTCATTGATGAAAGTATCCGCACCGGCAAGTTTTGCGGCATGAACAATTTCCTCTTTTGTCGCATTTGGTTTGCCATAGGCGATGTTTTCCATGACCGTTCCCGAAAAGAGATAAACATCCTGCTGGACAATACCGATGGAAGAACGAAGACTTTGTAAAGTGACATCCTTGACATTCTGACCATCAATGAAGATATTGCCATCTGTTGTATCGTAAAAGCGGGGGATCAAAGAAGAAAGGGTTGTTTTTCCTCCACCGCTTTCACCAACCAGGGCAAGATTTTCACCCGGTTTGATATCGAGACACAAATTATGAAGAACCCGGTTATGATCATCCGGATATTCAAATGTCACATGGTCAAAGACAATGTTTCCGCCTGTTACTTCCAGATCCTTTGCATCCGGTGCATCTTCAATGTCCACCGGTGTATCCATGATCTCTAAAAATCTTTCGATGCCGGTGATGCCCTGCTGGAACTGTTCGGCAAATTCAACAATTCTGCGGATGGTTGCAATCATGGTGGTTACATAGAGAATGTAGGCAACAAGATCACCGGCAGTGATCTTACCATAGACCAGGAACAATCCTCCCGCAACAATCGTCGTAATATACATCAATCCATCAAACAATCTGGTGGACATACTGTAGTTAGCCATGGCATAATAGCGTTCTTTTTTGATTTCCTTGAACTTTTCATTACCTGCCTGAAACTTTGCCATTTCCATCTGTTCTGCGGTAAAAGCTTTGACAACCTTTTCACCAAGAAGGGAATCTTCCACCTGTGCATTTAATTCACCGATCTGCACCCTCTGTTTCTTAGAAGCACTACGGAATCTTCTGTTCAGCTTGATGGAAAAGTAGATCATGAAAGGAACACAGGAGAAAATAATCACCGTCAACAATACAGAAGACTGACAGAGGATGATGAAAGATACAAGGATCTTCACACCGGCAATAAAGAATTCCTCGGGACAATGATGTGCAAACTCTGTGACATCAAAAAGGTCACTGGTGATTCTTCCCATCAGTTGTCCGATCTTTGTATTGGCATAATAGCTGTCACTGAGTCTTTCCAAATGTCCGAAGGCATCTGTCCTCATGTCTGTTTCAATGTAAACACCCATGATATGGCCTTGTGAACTCATGAAATAATATGCTGCAGCATCAATCACCCTGAGCACGCTGTATATTAAAGCAAGTTTTAAAATCAGCCCGACCGTCAGGTCTGCCTGATGATACATTGCCGTATTGGTAAGTGTGCTCATGATCCTTGGCAGAACAATATCACAAAGCGTTGTTAAAGCTGCACAAAACAAATCAAAATACAGAAATTTCTTATATTTAAACAGGTACGGAGAGAATCTTTTTAACAGTTCCCCGGTTGAATATCTCTTATCTACAGTCTTACTCATATTCCCCTCTCACTAATCAAAAATTATAAGGAAAAACAAGCCGATTATCAATCAGCTTGCTTATAAGAAAAGGATATATAAAAGAGCATCTCTGCTCTTTCTTAATTAACAAACATATATTCACGCTTGCGGAAATAAATGCCGTTTAATACTAACATGACAACACTGGAGAGACTGCTGAACATGGCGTTGAAATCCAGTGAGAACTGTCCTGTCACCACATTGGCTGCAAGAATATAGGCAACACTGAAGGCAAAATTCAATGCCAGAAACATCAGGTATTTATTCGGTGCACCCACTTTAAACTTTGCCAGCGATTGTCTTACATAGACGGCCGCAAATGCCATTCCGATGCAGACAACACCATACCACATATCCACCCCACGCAGTACCGGATACATGGAATATACCGTTGCAGAATTTCCTCCCGCCATATCATAACTCAATCCGGTCAAAGCCAGAAGACCGCTGGAAATTTGGGAAAAGGAAGCAAGTATCAGCTGGAAATAGATGATGAATTTGAACCATTTCATGCCCGGCTGACTGACTGTCTGCTGCTGGTATGGCTGCTCATAATAGTTATCCTCCCGTTGAATATCAACAGGTGTTGTTGTTTCTTCGACTTTTACACCGCAATTTGTGCAAAAATTGTTTCCTTCCGGTATTTCCTTACCGCAATTTCTACAATACATAAACCCTCACCTCGAATAACAGAATTTTACAACGTTCTGAAAGAATGCACAAGTGATGCATGTGCCAGACAGGACAAAGAGGGAGATTTGCCCTGTCTGCACGACATCTGTATTCTTCAGTTGGAATGCCGGATCAATATAGGATCGAATCCTTTGGAAAGTCTTTCATACAATTGTTCAGGGGTAAGTTTCTCCACATCAATGATGGTGCTATGCATTTCTGTATTCATGAACTGTTCCTCTTTCTATCGGTCTTTTCCAACCGCACATTTATACTAGCACCAAAGAAAAAAGCCACTGTACACATTTGTGTACAATGGCTATATTTCTGCACTTTTTTTCTGCCGGTGCCAGATTAACCATGCACCAAACAGGAATGCACATAATGCGATCCATTGGGATGTTGAAAACGGACCGAATACACCTCTTTCAATGTCCCCGCGGATAAATTCAATGAAGAATCTTCCCGCACTGTAGAGAATCAGATACCAGGCAGCTGTATCCTCTTCATGTTTTTTCAAAATCACAAAGTACAATATCACGAAGATGA
>JAFYCG010000079.1 GCA_017539825.1 Solobacterium sp.
AGTCCGTTTCACCCCTGAAATCCAAAGCTGCCAATATCGCTGCAGCGCATAAGCTATTGTCCGTAATCTATGCACTGTCCAAGAGCGGTGAATTATACCGCTCCTAACTACATTATAAATCATTCGAAAACAAATTAGGGAAAGTTTCTCCTGTTTTCGTCGTGGCTTGCCACGCGAAACAGGAAACTCTCCCTAATTTCCTAAAAAAGGACTTGACTTATATTATCGAATTTATATGTAAAAAAATAACGGAATGTAAAGAATTGTCGCACTGAGAAGATAGCCAAACAGAAACAGCCAGAAGAAATATTTTACAAGGGCGATGTATTCGCGAATCATTGCACCCGGCCAGTAATAGAATGCCGTTCTTGCACCGATTCCCGTACAGGGAAGGTTGATTCTTTTGGCATAAATCATGGCACGGAAGATGTGATAGTTGCTTGTGACAACCGCTGTATGCTGTCTTCCTTTTCTGGATTGGATAATCGCTTTGGAATTGGCCAGGTTTTCCATCGTGTTTTTTGATTCGTCTTCCATAATGACATCGTGTTCCGGGATATCATGTTCGACAAGGTATTGTTTCATGGCTTCTGCTTCACTGATGGTTTCATCTTTTCCCTGTCCTCCCGAGACGATGATCTTGCAGGAAGACATGGATTTCTGATATATCGCAATACCGCGGTCAATACGGTCTGCCAGCAACCGTGAAACCTTGTCACCGCCAATCAGACCCGATCCCAGGACGATGACATAATCATAATCCACTCTCCGGGGAAGAATTTTGATGATCCATGTATAAAACATAAAACACAGAAAAATGATCGAAGCATAGAATATGCCGTATCCTGAAGCGAACAGTAATCCGCGAACCAGCGGTGTGCTTTGATAGGCATTAAAGTAGCTTGTCAAAAGGGCGAATTCTCCGAAGAAAATGGTTAAGCCGAAAAACATGGATAACAGGTTGGCAAAGGAATGTCCTTCCTTTTTCAGCATCTGGAAGCCGTTGATGATCAGAAGAAGCGGAACGATCAACACAAGGAACAGGATCAGGAGAACAATCACAACCGCAATGATTGTGCCTGCAGCTGTATCGTGATATTTTACTAGAAGTGTCACTGCAAGACTGATTAAAAAGGCAAAGAAAAACAACCCATTCCTGAAGCGGCACGGATCCTGCAGAGTGGAAAACAAAAAGACAATGAACAGAACAGATGTGATAATCATGAAAGCTGTTTGCATACGGGTATTATGACACTTATTGGTAAAAAAAGCCACGAATAAAGAAAAAAATAGTGAAGAATCAGAGAATCATAGTATAATGATGCAAACCGATGAAAGGAACCAGTACTTTTTTATACCGGTCATAGAGAAGAAGGCATATGGTGGAAGCCTTCCGGCAAATGGTAAAAAAGGAATGCATCCGGGAGGGTCTTTCCGAATCACAGTAAGAAAGAACGTGAGCAGACGTTACAGGCATCAAGAGTAAAAAGAAAAGTGGAACCACGCTGATGCGTCTTTTTGAAGACGTTTTTTTCATGAAGGGAGAGAAAGAATGATAAAGCTGTACAACACAAAAACATTGAAGGTAGAAGAGTTCAAACCAATTCAGGAAGGACATGTCAACATGTATGTCTGCGGTCCGACCGTATACAATTATGCTCATATCGGTAATGCCAGACCGATGATTGTTTTCGATGTCCTGAAAAGGCTGTTTGAAGCGGAAGGATATACAGTAACATATGTATCCAATTTTACCGATGTAGATGACAAAATCATCAAAAAGGCAGCTGAAGAAAATACAACTGAGGGTGTTATTGCACAAAGATATATTGATGCATACCAGGAAGTCAGAACCATGCTGAATACAGAACTTCCGGATATTACACCGAGAGTAACGGAAACCATGGATGATATCATTGCCTTTATCGATCAGCTCGTAAAAACAGGACATGCTTACGAAGTAAACGGTGATGTATATTTCTCTGTTGACAGTGTTCCGTCCTATGGTGAAATCTCTCATCAGAAGCTCGATCAGCTGGAAGCAGGGGCAAGAATTGAAACCAATGACCAGAAGAAAAATCCGTATGATTTTGCCCTTTGGAAAAAGACGGACATGGGAATCAAGTGGAACAGTCCCTGGGGAGAAGGAAGACCTGGATGGCATACGGAATGTGTTGTCATGATCAATAAAAACCTCGGCAGTATGATTGATATTCACGGCGGAGGAATGGATTTGAAATTCCCGCATCATGAAAATGAAGCTGCCCAGCAGGAAGCGCTGCATGGAAATGCTTTAGCAAACTTCTGGGTACACAATGCCATGGTGAATATCGACGGCCAGAAGATGTCCAAGTCTTTAGGCAATACATTGTGGGCAAAAGATGTTGTGGAAAGACTGGGCACAAACCTGACAAGATGGCTTGTATCCTCCGTACATTACCGTAAGGAACTGAACTTCTCCGATGAGACGATTGAGACCGCAAGAAAAGAACTTGAAAAAGTATTGAACCCGATCCATCAGGCGGATATCAAAGCAGCAATGGCTGAAGTTGAGATGGGTGATACGTATGATGAGCAGTCATGGCGTGAATTCCTGGATCAGCTGGATGATGACATGAATACGCCGAATGCTTATGCAGTCATTTTTGAGACGGTCAAAAAACTGAACCAGTCCATGAGACAGAGAGAGATTGATTACACGAATGTGGAAAAATATCGCAATTCTGTGGAGAAAATGTTGAAAACTCTGGGTATTACGGTGGAAAAGTATGTGGGAAATTCCGAAGACAGGGAGTTATATGCAAAATGGAATGAAGCGAAAAATGCAAAGGATTTTGCGACTGCCGACGTGTACCGCCA
>JAFYCG010000080.1 GCA_017539825.1 Solobacterium sp.
AGGAAGGTATCCTTTGTGAGGATAAAGAAGGTCATCAGGTACTTGTACCGGGAACATCCGTCATCTGTGCATTAGGCCAGCGCTCACGCACAAAGATTGTTGATGCTCTTCGTGATTCTGCTCCTTATGTTGCCGTAATCGGTGATGCCTCCAGGGTATCCACAATCACAAATGCTGTCTACTGGGGCTATCACGCTGCATTAGATATATAATAACGCCGTTATCAAAAAGAAGACCTAGAACAGGTCTTCTTCTTTTTCTTCTTTGTCAAGCACATAAGATACATGTATGCCTTGATCGGTATTAACATGGACATATTCCGCATCACACAGATGTCTGAAAGCTTTGTATTTTTCCTTCATTGTCTCCGTGTAATTGCTTGGATCATCGGATGTCAGGAATACACCTCCCAACAATGCATCAAGCTTTGCAAGACTGTCTTTCTGTGTCTCTGTCAAAGAGGTGTTTTCATTTCTGAGGAAGAACACATCCGGATCAGAGAGATATGCCCTTCTGTTTAAATGTCTTCTTGAAAGGATGTTGCTGACGGCATTTTTTGTAGAAGGTCTTTCCCTGTGACAGATCCGCATATACAGTTTATCATTCCAGTCGAGGGTGACATCACAGCTGATACGGCAGTAATCCACTAAGCCAAAGGCAGGCATTACCGGGACACCGCATCCTAAGATCAGCTTATCCCCGCATAGTTCACGCAACAGTTTCATCGCTCTGATCATTCTTGCGGCTCTTGTCTCTCTTTCATTTCCGAATGCAGCGATCGCATACAGGAAATCCAGTTTGACAAGATCATATCCCCATACATCCAGTACCTGATGGAATACTTCTTTCAGATAATCGATGACTTCCGGATTGTCGAGATCAAGGGAATAATAACCGCTCCAGTTGCATCCTGCTTTCCAGGGTTTATTTTCATGCATGTAGAACCACTCCGGATGATTCTGATAGATGCTGGATTTTTCCTCGGCCACAAACGGTGCCAGCCACAATCCGGCTAAGAATCCCTTCTCATGAATTTCATCTGCCATGACTTTCATGCCATCCGGGAACTTCTTTTCATCTGCCTGCAGCCAGTCACCGATAAACGGTTCCCATCCGTCATCAATCTGAAACAGATCTCCTTTTTCAAAGATGGAGGTACATCCGTTCAGATCCTGCCGGATTGCTTCTGCATTGATATCCTGATAACGGTTATACCAGCTGGAATACCCGCTGATCTGTTTGTCTGTACGAGGATGGATTCCCAATGCATCAAACCATGCATCAAAGACATCATCTTCGCTTCCTTCCGCATAGAACAGATCAAATGCATGGAAATTTCCTTCCGCCTTTAAACCCTGACAGTCTCTTTCAATGGTCATTGTCTGCGTATTTGTATTGATGGTGAACATCGTATATCCGTTTTGTTCATCCAAAGAAGCAAATAAACGATAGAATTCCCCTCTTCTGATGTAACAATAAGAGAAACCGTGAAGGACTCCTTTTTTATACGGATAATCCACAAAGTGATAATCACTGTAGCGGTCAAAGGAATAATGGTTAATTAATGCTTTCGGCAGGTTATGTAAACCTCTGATTGCATCATCCTGATCATATTCCGGACAGGTTGTCCATGTCTGATACCCGTTCACAAAGATCTTTTCATTCTTATGCAAAGCAATTGTCATTTCACCTTTAACAGATTCCAGTGTACAGGGATGCAGTTGTGAAATGATGTTGTTTTTTCCTTTCAGGATTTCTGTTGTACCGTTATCGAAGACAAGATTTCTGTCCCCTGTGATCTTCCATTCAAATTTCATATTGTTTCTCCCATACGGTTCTTCTTTAACTGTTTGGAAATTTCCTCTGCTTTTTCATCGGTTAAGATAAATTTATTTTTGAACACAAACATCGCACACAATAAACCGAGAATCGGAATAATTGTCATCAGATAGCGCAAGCCCATCAATGTACCTGCACTCTGTGCAACAACCGTTGCTTCCGCATCCGTATTGCCTACCAGGCCGATCAGATCCAGACCGATACCTGTTAAGAATACCGCAAAACCGCTGGCTGCCTTAACTACGAATGTCTGCATGGAGAAAATGACAGATTCTTCCCTGTGGCCTGTTTTCAGCTCTCCATAGTCAACCGTATTGCTTAAGAATACCGTGGTTAATACCGTAAGAATTCCGTTGGACATAAAGACCAGAACACCCGGAATAAGCAATAAGAACAGGTTGGAGGATAAACCGATCAGACAGAATATCAGTAACAATGCATAGCCTGCAATCGCTGTAGAAAGACAGATTTTAAAGATATCGGTATTGGAGAATCTCTTTCTTAACAGCGGATAGAAAACCATCATGCCGAGAATCTGTGAAGCACCACCGACGGAAGAGAATAACGTATAGGATCCCTGCCAGTCTGCTCCGCCTAGATCATATTTAAAGAAGTAAATAATCAGATTGGAAGTGATATATAAAGCACAGTTGATTAAGACGATTGTCGCTACCGTAACCATAGCCTGATCGTTGGAAAACAGGGAGGAGAACATTTCCTTAACGGAAGTTGTCTGCATCTTCTTTTCGCTTCTCTGTTCCTTAATTGCCCAGCAGCAGATCACTTCGGAAATGATGAAGATAACCGATACAATTAACGCAAATCTGCCAAAACCGGCCACTTCATTTCCATTACCCAGCATCTTAACCAGAATAACCGTTCCGATGGTAATCAAGGCATTACCGACACCTGCACAGGTTCTGCCGACGACAGAGAGTTTTTCTCTTTCCGGGGCATTTTCGGTAACAGCCGGAATCATGGACCAGTAAGGAATATCCATCATCGTATAAGTCATGCCCCAGAGGATATAAATGACCGAGAAATAGACCATCAATCCGGTACCATGGAAGCTCTTCGCATTAAACAATGCAAATAAGACAAAGGCATTCAGGATTGTTCCGGAGAACAGCCACGGACGGAATCTTCCCCATTTTGAATTGGTCTTAGCGACAAGAACACCCATGAACGGATCGTTTGCCGCATCAAAAATACGAGCGATCATGAGGATTGTTCCGACAAAGGTTGCGGATAATCCCAGAAGATCCTGATAATAATACATAACATACGATGCAGATAACGCATATACCATGTCTTTTCCGACGGCCGCAAATCCGTATGCAGCTGTTTCTTTAGTACCGAATTTCATATGATTCCCCTTTCTGAATGGTGAAGTGTATTTCCTGAACTGCAAGCCCCTGACAACGGATCGTCAGTTTTGCCTCTCCCTCTTCACCTGTTGTTTTGATATATGTACCGCTCATACCGCCTTCTAATACAACGGTATCCGGTCCGACGATTGTAACAGGACCGCTTGTTTCAAGGCTTACCGGAAGCTGTGCATACGGAACGATATTTCCGTATTCATCTTTGACAGACATTCTGATTGCTGCCATATCATAGGTATCATCATCGTACAGCTCTGTCTTTGAAACAATTGTATTTAACTGAAGCTTTGTGGAAGGACATTTGATAACCTCTTTGACAACTTCTCCATCCTTCACTGCTTCAAAACGCCACTTTGTGCTGTCTCCGCCCCAGCTGCCGACATATTTTCCATACAGCTCTACACCTTTTTCGTATGTCATGCCATAACGGGCCATACACCATGCTAACATCGCAACATATTTGACCGGAAGATTGGGCATACCGTATTTCCCTGCTGCCTGCAATGCATCATGCACAAGACGTGCCTTTGTACCTGTAAAGCCTTCTTTTGTCTCAAGCAGACATCCGATCGTATCATCGATCAATACAGGTCCATGGTTTAAGCTATTCATTTCTTCGCTCTTAAATGCTTTCACAAAGTCATCATTCTTATACAGTCTGACTTCATCCGCATTGGTAAAGGCATAGATGGAATCAATATGTCCTGCCGCATAATCACCGATATCCATCGAAGAACCGATCTCCAATACCGGCTGATCATCACTTTGTGAAGCATAGAGCGAAGCTGCAAGCTTCGGATTGCGGAAGCTGTCCAGTACGCCATGATAACAGATTCTGTCTCCCGATCCGAAATCCTTATGGGTTGCATAATCGAACATACACCATTGGAAACAGCCTGCATGCTCCCCGTCTTCCATCGCTGCATTCAATACACGTCCATGTCTTAAGGCATGCTCCTGTCTCTTTTCCCATGTATCAAAGCTCTTTGTCGGAAACATATGACCATTAGCTTCAGAAATCAACAACGGTTTATCCATATGTGTTGTCACATCTTTTTTCTCTCTTGCTCCCGGTGTTAATCCGTTATGAGAAAAATCATTGTAGGCATAGACATCTTCCAGTAAAGAACTCTTTTCCAGATATCTTACACCGGAAGTCGGTCTTGTCGGATCAAGACGGTGTGCCAGGTCATTGGTCTGTCTGTACAATTCATCATCATCTACGGATTCGTTGATTCTGACACCCCACAAGAAGATCGATGTATGATTTCTGTCTTCCAGAATCATCTCTTTGACATTTTCCAGTGCCTGCTGTTTCCATTCTCTGTCTCCCAGATGCTGCCAGCCGGGAATCTCGGTAAACACAAGCAGACCCATTTCATCACAGGCATCTAAGAAAGCATGACTCTGCGGATAATGAGATGTTCTGACCGCATTGACACCCAGTTCTTCTTTCAGAATTCTGACATCCTCAACCTGCAGATGATCACTTGCGGCATAACCGATATACGGATAACTCTGATGGCGGTTCAATCCTCTGAAGAAGTATGGTTCCCCGTTTAATAAGAACTGATTCTCATCAAACGCAACCGTACGAAATCCGAATCTGACTTCCTTGACATCTTCTCCGTATATTATGCGGCATGTATATAACACAGGTGTTTCCGGTGTCCAGGGAACTGTTTCCTCCACTCTCAGTCTGACGTGTCCATCTGCTGCTTTGGAGGTAATAGAACCTATGGCTTTTCCATCACAATCCATTATTTCCATCTTTACTTTTTCTCTGTCGTCAATTCCGTTTAGTTTTATATCCGCATCAACCGTATGCAGATCCGGTGTACTGATGAAAGCATCCTGGATAAAACATGCCGGTCTTTCAATAAGCCATACATGCCTGTAAATACCGCCGTATGTCAGATAATCAATCACAAAGCCAAATGGCGGAACGTTGCATGTTTCTCTTGAATCCAGCTTTACCGCAATCTCGTTTTGATCAGAGATATCTTCTGTTATTTCAAAGGCAAATGCGGTATATCCGTTCTTATGAACAGCTTTTTCCTTGCCGTTAAAGTAGACCGTAGCGATATGTCCTGCTCCGTCAAACTGCAGGAAATAACGATACCCTTCTCTTTTTTCTACAGAAAGATTTCTTTTATATCCGCTTACCATCTGATAATCCATCGGATCAGCATAGTGCAATGGTAATTCTTTAACGGTATGCGGCAGGCGGATCTCTTCACCATCCCTTTTTCCTTTCAGAATTTCATCATTCCACTCAGGCCAGAATAACCATTTGTCATCAATTCTTTTCTTCATTTCTGTTCAATTCCTTTCATAATGATATCCATCATTTCATTCAGGGCATCATGATAGCTGATCTGATTATTTTTCAATACATCCGTGGATAAAAAATACTCCATGCCGGAAGTGATCATCGCCTGTAAGACCGGAATATCAATTTTTTTGATCTTCCCTTCTTCCATTCCCTGATGCAACAGCTGAATCACGGGCTCCCAATTGGATTCAAGATGCATATGCAGTCTTTCATCAACCTTCGGATATTTTTCATGTAAATCACTTAATTTGCGAAAATCCAGCAGATTATACTGATCCGGCATAGCGATCATAATCGTACGGATCTTATCCGTGATCGGCATGTCCATATCGATAATCTTCCGTTTATCCTCCTGGATCTTTTCAAAAGCATAATCCAGAACACCGGTCATCAGATCTTCTTTGGACGGATAAAACTGATAGATTGTCTTTTTGGCGATATGCAGTCCATGAGCGACATCCTGCATGGTGAATTTCAAACCGTTTGTCTCAAACTGATGCATTGTTTCTAATATAATCTGTTCTTTTATCTCCATAGGAAACCGGTTCTCTCTTTCTGGTTTCCATAATAGCAGATTGTAAACGCTTACGCAACAGAAAAAAAGGATTTCAATGGAAATCCTCTTTTCGTTTATCCATATTCCCAAAACGAATTTTCTTCATATCCTTCATGACAGATAAAAAACTGAAATCATCGATTTCAGCTTCTTATCTTTATGCTTATCTGTTTGCCAGTTCCATCTGTCTTTTGATGATCAGACGGATAATATCCGCTGCTAATTCTGCATCATCATTGCAGATGACATATTTATACTGGTGTGTCA